>JANPCR010000181.1:0-13319 GCA_031431035.1 Rhodoferax sp. | reverse complement strand
CGGTCGAAACCACCAATGAACTGGTTGCCTTCGGTGAACGCCAGGCTGTAGCCATAAATGCACCACAACACCACGATCAGTGAAAACGTGACGAAGATTTGCATCAGCACAGACAGCATGTTCTTGCTGCGAACCAAGCCGCCATAGAACAGGGCAAGACCCGGCACGGACATCATGATGACGAAGGCCGTTGCCACGATCAGCCAGGCGATGTCGCCTTTGTTTGGCACGGGTGCGGGTGCAGCAGCAGGCGCTGCGGCTGGCGCTGCAGATCCAGCTGCTGCAGGTGCAGCAACACCGGCAGCCGTTGGTGCGGCGGCGGCAGGGGCTGCTTTCGCTTCAGACGCCACTGCGGCGGCTGCCGCTGGTGTAGCTTGCGCGACTGCAAACGTTCCAAATCCCAGCAAACCAATTCCCAACGCCAGGGAGGCCAGTAGTTTTTTCATAGTGTTGTTCTCAGTTGAATCGGTTCGGATCAAAGGGCTTCTTTGCCTGTCTCGCCCGTGCGAATGCGCACGACCTGCTCCAGGTTGTAGACAAAGACCTTGCCGTCACCAATCTTGCCGGTGCGGGCCGCACCTTCAATGGCTTCAATCACGCGATCCACCAGGTCGTCTGAAATGGCGGCCTCAATCTTGACCTTGGGCAGAAAGTCAACGACATATTCAGCGCCGCGGTAAAGCTCTGTGTGGCCTTTCTGGCGACCGAAGCCTTTGACTTCGGTCACAGTAATGCCCTGCACGCCTATGGCCGAGAGGGCTTCACGCACCTCGTCCAGTTTGAATGGCTTGATGATGGCCGTTACAAGTTTCATGGGGACTCCTGGTGGGGGTGTTCGGTGATCAGAAGCTGTATTTCACGCCGACAGCCGCGCCACTCTTGCCCAGAAAATTGGTGTTGCCGTTGGAATTTGCATAAAAACTTTGGTTCGCGTCCGTGCCATAAAGCCCTAGGTTGGCCGAAAAGCCATTGCCAAAGTCCTTGGCCAGAGTCAGTGAGTAGTCGGTGTAGTCACCCAAATTGCCAGCCTGGCCTTTCACGGTTTGACGGCCCACGTGCGGGGTCAATGTGAAACCGCTGCCCAAATCCAAATTGGCGCTCAAATCTAAGTAGTTGCTGGCCGTGCTGTTCAGGAAGCCCAGAAAGTTGCCAACGCTGTGGCTGTATTTCAAGGTCACCACGTTGTAGGTCAGGGCACCGTAAATTTCGGTGGTGTTGGCATCGGTCACAGCGCCAGCGCCAGGTGTTCCAGCGGAACCTGAGTTGTTACCGGGGTACAGGTAGCCAATCACGCCGACATCAAAACCCAAACCTTTGGTGAGCTCACCTTTGAAGCCGCCGTACAAGTCAATTTCCCAGTCGCCGTTGGTGGCGCCATTGAACTGCTTGACCCAGCTCACATTGGAAGCCCAAGCGCCTGCATAAAAGCCATTTTTGTGGGAGTAGTCAACGCCGCCCTGAATCGCGCCGCCGAAATTGGTTTGAGTCAGGCCGCGAAAACGGTAGTCGCTGGTCAAGCCGACGTTAAAGCCCAGGGTGTAGTCTGGCTCAGGGGCTTTGGTTTGGGCGAAAGCGGCGGTGCCCGCCAAGCCAGCAGCCAACAATGCGGCGATTTGAACAGTGGATTTGAATTTCAAGGTCATGGAAGCGCTCCGGGAGGGTTAAAAGATGAACTGTTTATGCACAGACCATGCCAGTCTGAAATTTCGAGGGCCCTGCCCCTCCTTTGTCAACTGATTGGTCAATAGCACGTTATGTTATCTGTATAAATAAACAGTATGCGCAAATTTGGTGCATAAATAAGGTTTGCACTCCAAAGTGCGCACCAAAATAGAGAGGATTTGCCGTGAGTTTGTCTTTGGTGCAAAGTCGTGCACTTTTAGGTTTGAACGCCGCAGCCGTCACTGTCGAGGTTCATTTGGCCAACGGGCTGCCCAGTTTCACGCTGGTCGGATTGGCGGATGTTGAAGTCAAAGAGGCCCGCGAACGGGTTCGTTCGGCTATTCAAAACAGTGGTCTTGAGTTTCCGCACAACAAACGCATCATCGTGAATTTGGCTCCAGCCGACTTGCCCAAAGACTCTGGCCGCTTTGATTTGCCCATCGCCATAGGCATATTGGCCGCCAGCGGTCAGATTGACAGCACCAAACTGGCAGGTCACGAGTTTGCAGGTGAGCTTTCACTCTCGGGCGAACTTCGACCAATTCGAGGTGCGCTGGCCATGAGCCTGGCTTTGCACGATGGCAAGGCCCTCACCAAACTGGTGCTGCCACCTTCTAGCGCCGAAGAGGCCGCCTTGGTTCCCGACTCGCATGTTTACCGGGCCCAGCACCTGCTGGACGTGGTCAGTCACTTTTTGCCAGAGGCACCGAATGCGGCTGTTTCAGCGCCAGCGCCTGAACCGTCCACCGGTTGGTCGCGCGTTCACCCCGTTGCGATATCAACCCGTGCCCGTTACGCCGACATGGCCGACGTCAAAGGCCAAACAGGCGCCAAAAGAGCGCTTGAGATTGCCGCGGCCGGGGGTCATAGCGTATTGATGATGGGCCCTCCAGGCTCAGGCAAGTCCATGTTGGCACAAAGATTTGCCGGATTGTTACCGCCAATGACCACCCTGGAAGCGCTTCAAAGTGCTGCCGTGGCGTCTGTCAGTGGCCGGTTTTTGTTGGAGAACTGGGCGCAACGGCCCACTTGCAGTCCGCATCACACCGCGAGTGCGGTGGCGTTGGTGGGTGGTGGGTCTCCGCCAAGGCCGGGTGAGATTTCATTGGCTCACAACGGCGTTTTGTTTTTGGACGAACTGCCTGAGTTTCCAAGAGCCGCTTTGGAGGCGCTAAGAGAACCGCTTGAGACCGGCACCATCACCATTTCACGCGCTGCCAGGCGCTCTGAATTTCCGGCGCGGTTTCAGATGATCGGTGCCATGAACCCCTGCCCTTGCGGGTATTTGGGCTCCACCCAGCGCCCCTGCCGCTGCACCCCGGACCAGGTGGCGCGTTACCAGGGCAAACTCAGCGGCCCCTTGGTTGACCGCATTGACCTTCACGTCGAAGTGCCCGCTATGCCTGCTGACGAGCTGCTTCAATCTGGCGCTGGCGAATCAACCGCCAGCATTCGCGAGCGGTGCACCGCAGCACGGGCTCATGCCATTGCGCGCCAAGGCAAATCCAACCAAGCCTTGCAAGGCCAGGAGATTGACGACTTTTTGGTGCTGGACGCCGCAGCCGCCAAGTTTTTGAACGTGGCTGCCGCCCGATTGGGCTGGTCGGCCCGCAGCACCCACCGCGCGCTCAAAGTCGCCCGAACGATTGCCGACCTAGCGCTCGCCCGCACGACGCAGGTGACGCACGTGGCCGAGGCCATGCAGTACCGCAGGGCTTGGCGCGCTGGCGCCTGAGCCACTCATCGCACTGGCAGCCCCTTGCACATTCACCCGAGTCGAAGCCGACGCCAGGTGCGGCCTGCGGTCTAGCAAAGAGGCGATTTCAGGCAACATGGCTTGCGTAGCCTGACGACCTGCTTCAACCAAATAGCGCATCGCCTGGGTGTCGAACAGTCCTACGCGGCGGTCAAGCTGCGGCTCAATGCACAGCAAGCGCATGCCTTCTGCGCTGGCCTGGGCCAAGCGGGCTTGCATCAAATTATTGGTCAAAGCCGAGGTGACTTGGGCCAGAAGTCGCGCTGGGCCGTCGATTTTTTTCGGCATGGACGACTTGAAACCCAAAGCCAAAACAGCGCTTGCGTCTGAAGCGGCACTCACAGGCAGGGGGTCTGACACAAAACCGTCGATCAGGCGCTGCCCGTCGACATGCCCTGGTGCAAACATGAAAGGCATGGCAATGCTTGCCCGCAGGGCTTCCACCACACCACCTTGGCGCAGCACGACCGAGGCTCCCGTCGCCGCGTCGGTGGTGGCAACCCGAAGAGGTGTGGCGAACTCTTCAAGCTGTGCTTTGCCAAACGCCTGGTCAAGGCGCTGCATGATCAAACGGTCATTGCGCAATGAAAAATCAGAATCAAAACGCCCCAGGCGGGGCCACAGCATTTGGGGGATAGCACGCCAGCGGTGCTCCTTTGTTACTTCAGCCGACCATAAGGTGGTAGCAATGCGCACCGCTTCATCTGCAGAATGACCCGCGCAAATCAAAGCACCAAACAAGGCGCCAGCGCTGCAACCTACCACCAAGTCGGGTTTCAGGCCTTCACGGGTCAACACATCCATCATGCCCAGGGCTGCAATGCTGCGGACTCCACCGCTGCCCAGTACCACGGCAAAGCGCGGGCTGGTGGGTTTGGCCAGTGGTTTTGCAAAGGGGGTGACTGAATTCATGGCATGGACCTCCAAGTGAAAAATTCGATTGCGACTGAGCTTTCAATCGCTTCACTTGGTTAATCGCAATACGTGGTGACTTCCCGCCAAAAGTCTTTTAAATAGTCCAAAAAAAGGCAAATTGGACCTGACCCTAGCCAAAAAACTGTGCAAATCAGTTGCGTTTGACTTTGAGCGCCAAAACCTTGGCGGCAACACAAGCCCCTTGCACTTGCCCTCCTGTTACCCCAAAACGGTAGTGAATACCCGCGTAAAGCCGGGACAAAGCCGCTTCGTCCGCAGCCGCCTTGAAGCTGGGAAAGCTGCGCGGGCCCCAGCCGCGGTCATTGTGGGTGTTGTCGGTGAAGGCAGTGGCGGCGCCAAAGGATTGCGCCAGCACGGCGGCGGCGGCACTGGATTGAACTGAATGGCCAGACGGATATTCGGGAAAAGGTGGCGTGTGCATCAAGGTGGGCACCCAGTTGCTGTCAATCACGCCTTGGACATAAGTGACTGGCCGCAACACGTTCAAGCTGTATTTGGTGTTCCAGGCGGCAATGAAAGCGTCGGCCATGGCCAGGTTGAGAAGCGCATAGGTTTTTGCAGCGTCGGCCAAATTGGCCTTGCGCAGTTTGAGCAGGTCGGTCGCGATGAATGCCCAATGTCCGGCCGGCGTGGGGGTCTTGCCCGGGTCATCTGCCCAGTAAAGCGCAAACTGCCTTTGCTCCTGTGTCGCCTGCAAGCTCAAACGGTTAACTTCGCTGGCATCTTTGTAAAAGGCAGATTGCGGGTCCTCAGAATATGCCGGGGGCGCAGGGGCCTTGCATTCGTCCGCCGTTGCCAAAACAAAAGGGCGCACTGTGCCCCACCAAGGCAACAGCGGTGCACCAAAGGCCGGTGGCGTTGCAGTCCACTGCCCCGCACCACTGGGTGGGACGTAGTTTTGTTGATTGCGCTTGAGCGGGCCCCAGGCCTCGTGGCCCCCATCGGTTCTGGCCCAAGTCATGATCGCCATGGCCATCAGACGTCCGAACGTCTGTGAGCGGTTGGTGACTTCGGCGGAAATGGCCGTGGCATCGAAGTCTTGGCTGAGCTTGAGCGGCAAGCTTCGCTCCAGCAGATCAATTCGGGCTTTGTTCTCGGGCGTTGCATTGCCATACATCATGCGAGTCATGGTGGCCATGGCGGCATTGGCGACGGTCGGCCAATGCAGGGGCTCGTCCGGTTGGGCCCAGGGCAAAGAACTTAGCTCATTAAGTTGGCCCGCCAGACTTACATTTTGGGTTATGCCCGGTGCGACTGATTCGTACAAAGTGAGGCCCAGGTAGGCCAAGGCTCGGGACGCCACCGGGGGGCTGAAACCAGGGGTTTGCTGGGTTAACAGCAGCGCCAACTGAAACCATTCTGTGGCAACGCCGTTGGAGAAACTTCCGGGCTCCGGTGCGGACGGTGAAGGTGGTGCGGACAATTGAGGTTGAGCTTGTGCTTGCACCGAGTTGGCCTGCAGCGATAGGGCCGCCACCAACAGGCCGCTCAACAGATTCGGTTTCAGGCGACGCCCCAAGATTTGCAAATTCGCCATCAGGGTGCTTTCCAGGGTTGGACGCCACGGTCCTTGTCAACGATGTAAAAGGCGTCTGGCGCGATTGACCGCCAATCACTCCAAGTCCCAAAAGGCCAAAGCACCCGCAATTTGACCGCTTTTGCGTCCGCCAACGCCCCCAAGCCGAAGTGCATCCAGCCCCAATGACCACTGGCGTGACCACCACCCACCGTCAATTCCTGGCGAATGATCTTCTTGCCCTTGGAATCGCCCAGTTCGCCCAAGTCGACCTCAACCCAGGCCCCTACCGCGTCTCGGTTGGCGCCCGCTTGTTGTAAACGCAATTGCAGCCAATGACCCATGGCAACGGGCTTGTCGGCCTGTCCGGCACCGACATTGCGCCAAAGCTGAGCGTTGTCCCAACGGTTGACCACCACCATGTCCAACAGGCCGTCACCATTCAAATCGGCCAACATACCGCCGCGCCCACGCTTGACGCTGGCGACACCCGCTAGGCTGCCTGCTTCAAAAAACCGGCCGTCACTTTGCTGCAAAAGCAAATTGTTAGGGTCCAACGCGGCGAAGTCCGGCATGGCAGAAATATTGCCTTTGACGATGAATAAGTCAGTCAGTCCATCGTGGTTAACATCTGCAAACTGCGAGTGCCAGGCTGTTGACGGGTGGACGTCGCCGCCCACATAGGGGCGGTGCGCAGTCACACCCCGTTTGAAGGCCATGTCGGAATAAGTTGGCGTGATTCCGACGATTGCGCCATTGCTGCCAGCCCGGGCTGAGCCTGTGGCGGCAGGATCCAGCTTTTGCAATTTGTTGTCCGACATGCTGGTTAAAAAAACTTCGGGAAAACCGTCGCCGTCCAGGTCGTGGCTGGCAATGCCCATGCCCCAAATCTGCAGTGGTTTCCAGCCTTCGGCGCTGGTGTAAAGGGTAGGAGGTGCCCCGGGCAAAACCCGCCAAAGTTGCTCCTGCCCGCCCTTGTAGTATTCGCGGTCATTGCTGACACGCAATCCAGCTTCGCCAGTTCGGCCCCAATCCGAAAACAGCATAGACAAGGCGCAATGGCCTGGCGACAGCACGATGGGGGGTGCAAACCCCTTGCCCGATGTAGCTGGACGCAGCATCAAACCGGGCGTGCAGCTGCCCCAAGGGAATTCGGGCTTTGTGCGGTCTACATAAGTGCCAAAGGCCAAAGTCGGCCAGTTTTGGCCGCGCTCCCACGTCGCCGTAAAGGCCGAGTGCCAGGCATTGCTGGTCGCAAAGCCCCACGCTGTATTTGCGCGTTCGAATTTGCAGCCGCCCAGTCCTCGAAATACCTGAACTTCGCCCACCCGAAGCACCACCAAGTCAACTTGACCGTCACCATCAAGGTCCAAAGGGTAGGCCCCATTGGCGTTGGTCAGTTCCAACCCCGATCGCTCTTCTTGCAGCCTGATACTTCCACCGCGCGCGCTGCGGTTGCGATAAAACTTGGCTTTGTTCACGCCCCCCGTCACATAGACCTCGGGCAGCCCGTCGCCATCACAGTCAAACGTTGCGACGCCACCCCCGACTAAAAACTCGCCCTCTCCGTCAAAGCGGCTTTGCAAACCTGACGAAGTGGTTTCTTCAACGAACCGTGGGACGGGTGGTGTCGGCACGCTGGGTGCTTGAGCTGACGCGCTTGCACAACTCAGCAGCGACATGAGCGCCGCGCCAAGCTCAAGGCTTCGCAGCCTTAAGCGCACCGCAAATCCAGAGCTCAAGCAGCTTCCTTGTAAAAGAAAGTCTTTTGCAGGCTGCGCACAGCCAAAGGTTTGACAGCTTGCCCGATGGCTGCAATATGGTCTGGGGTGGTGCCACAGCAGCCGCCGACTATATTGACCAGCCCTTCTGCTGCGAATTCTCGAATCAACCTGGCGGTCACGTCCGGCGTCTCATCAAATCCGGTTTCTGCCATCGGGTTGGGCAAGCCCGCGTTGGGGTAACAGCTGATGAAGGTGTCCGGCGCGACTCGGTTCAATTCCTGGATATAGGGGCGCATCAACGCTGCACCCAGGGCGCAATTGAGTCCAATCGCAAGCGGCTGCGCATGGCGAACGCTGTACCAAAACGCGGTCACGGTTTGCCCGCTCAAAATTCGGCCCGAGGCGTCAGTGACCGTGCCGCTGATGATCAACGGCAGGCGCTCGCCTGAATGCTCAAAGTACTCGTCAATGGCAAACAGGGCCGCTTTGGCGTTCAAGGTGTCAAAAATCGTCTCAATCAGCAAGACTTCGCTGCCGCCTTCAACCAAGGCGGCCACCTGTTCGTAATAGCTGGCTCGCAGTTCTTCAAACGTGACGTTGCGTGCGCCTGGGTCGTTCACGTCTGGGCTGATGCTGGCGGTTTTGGGCGTTGGCCCTAGAGCACCCACTACAAAACGTGGTTTGTCCGGGGTTGAGTACTTGTCGCATGCGGCACGGGCAATTTGGGCTGACGCTAAATTCATCTCGCGGGCTAAATGTGCCAAGTCGTAGTCAGCCTGCGCGACGGTGGTGGCCCCAAAGGTATTGGTTTCTATCAAATCGGCACCCGCTGCCAGGTAGGCTTCGTGAATGTCGCGAATGACGTCAGGGCGTGTCAGGCTCAGCAGTTCGCCGTTATTTTTGACGTCTTTGGGGTGCGTCTTGAGCAAATCGCCCCGGTAATCGCTCTCGGTCAGCTTGAATCGCTGAATCATGGTGCCCATGGCACCGTCCAAAATAGCGATACGATTTTGCAGAATTCCCGGCAGGGATTGGGCACGGGTGTAGCCGTGTTGGATCTGGGCTTTGGCTTGAGGGTTGAGTTGCATGGCCCGATTGTAGAAAACTCACCAACCCATCACTGATGGCGTCAATTGGCCTTTTCGGCGCCGTTGTCAAATTCCTGGGGCTTGGTTTGACCGCCAGCGAAGTTGTAAATCCCTTTGCCATGGCGCACCCCGTTGGCAAATTGGCCTACAAACTTGTCACCATTGGAATAAAAGTGTGTGCCCGTCCCAGCTTGCAGGCCGCCTTGAAAGGTGCCTTCGTAGCGGTCTTTGCTGGCAAAGTAGTGAATGCCTTTTCCGTTTTTGGCATTGTTGAAAAAATCGCCCTCGTAGCGATCCCCGTTGGCAAAAATCATGGCGCCCTGGCCATTGAACAGGTTATCGACAAAATTCCCCTCAAACCTGTCGCCATTGGCAAAACGGTAAATTCCCCTCCCTTGCTTGTTGCCGTTTTCATAGTCACCTTCGTAGGTGTCGCCGCTTTTGTAGGTTTGCACGCCGCGGCCATGCAGCAGATTGTCTAAAAAGCCACCGACATAGCGGTCCCCATTGGCATAGCGGTAGTCACCTTTGCCGGTTTTCACGGAGCGCTGGAAATCGCCGCTGTAAACGTCGCCGTTGACGTAAGTCTGGGTGCCGGCACCGTGAAAATAGTTGTCAAGCAAATCGCCTTCGTATTTGTCGCCGTTGGCAAACGTGTACGTGCCTTTGCCGGTTCGAATCACGCCAATGGCCTCGCCCTCATAACGGTCACCATTGGGCATGTTGAGTTTGGTGATGCCCCTTTGTTGGGGTGCCAGTGCGGCCAGTACCAAGTCATTCGGCCGAATTTCACCGCCAACCGCCGTTCGCGGTGGGGGCGCATTGGGATCAGCCTGAGGGGGTGCCAAGGCTGGTGCCACAAAGGCCAAAGCGCCAGACACCGCATTGGTCGCAGCCGTTGTGCTGGTGGCCGCGGCACCGCCGGCTGCAATCAGGCGGTTGATATTGGCGCGCGCCAAATTGGCATAGCGGCCCCTGGGGTACTGATCCAGGTAGGCTTCAAACCCATCTCGGTTGCCAGCAGATTTGGTGTCTTCCCAAAACCTGTCCTCTCGCAGGCCTTCATCTGCTCTGGCAACCCCTGGGTTGCTGGTGGTTGGACTGGGCGATGCACCAGAGGAGGGGGCAAAAAAGTAAAAATTGCCACGCGCTTCGTTGTACATGGCCGGGCGTTGGTCGTGGCTCACGGTGCGGGCCAACTTTTCGACAGAATCCTGAATTTCGCGCACCAATTCTTCGAGTTTCAGGCCCGGTTTGCGCATGCGTGAGATAAATTCGCGGGTGAAAACGCTGTTGGGGTGGTTGTCAGTTTCACTCAGCCGGTCCAACGCCTGCTGACCCCGGCTGGCTGAATAGACCACCATTTGACCTTTGGGTGGGTCGGGCGGGTTCAGCCCGCGCGCGACGCCCACGGCGCGGCCATTGGCCTTGAGCGGATTGTCTCGGCAAGCATCCAATAAAACCAGACTGAAGGCGGCTTTGGCTTGCCCCAGGTTCTCCATCAGGTCGTTCAGGCCGTAAGCCGTGCGCTCGACTTCAGATTCGCTGGCAGCTTCAATGTCGGTGGGCAGCAAAAAGCTGCCATTTTTGATTTGCACGCCGTGCCCAGCAAAGAACACCACCACTTCGTCGCCACCATTGATGCTGGCATAAAGGGTTTCAAACGCCTTGACCATGCGCCGGTAGTTCAGGTCTTTGTGCAACACCACGTCAAACCCGGCAGCGCGCAACTCGGTCGCCATGGCCACGGCATCGTTGCCGGCTTTTTGCAATTTGGTGCCATGCACGTAGTTGTCATTGCCGATCACCATGGCAATGCGCTTTGCGTGCACGGGCATCGCGCAAAAGCAAAGCGCCAAGCCAAAAGCTAAAAAGTGCCGGAGTCGGGCGTGCATGGATCGTAAGAACGGGGGTTGAGCAATTCAAAAGGCGAAATGGCCCTTTGAGCTTTCAATTTGTATCACAAATTTACATTTGCGCCTACGGAACTGCGTCGGCCTAGGGTGTTTGACGCCAGGTTTGTCGCCAATATGGGTGAAATTCAACACAATTCCACACAGGGAAGGGCGAGCGACGGCTCAGTTCGCCGATGCCAACGCTGTTTGCCAAATTCTCGGACAGCTTGCCGTTGCGGGACAATGCGCAAGATACTTCGAAGCTCGTTTTAAGAATTGTCCCGATGAAAAATCTTCTCCCCAAGGCCGCTTGGGCCTTGCTGCAAGACCAGCCTGACGCACTGTTTGTCGATGTCCGAATGGAAATCGAATCGCTTTACGTGGGACGCCCGCCGGGTGTGCACACGATTGCCTGGTACGAGTACCCCGACTTGACCCCCAATGCGGGCGAGTTTGTGCGGCTGGTAGAGCGCGAGGCGCAGGACAAATCCCGCACGGTGGTCTTGATTTGCCGCAGCGGCAAGCGCACGGTTGACGCCGGTTTGGCGCTGGAAAACGCTGGCTTTGGCAATGTGGTGAACGTTTTGCACGGGTTTGAAGGCGATTTGAACGACACGTTTCACCGCTCCACGCTGAACGGCTGGCGTTTTGATGGGTTGCCTTGGGAGCAAATGTGAACGGTGCAGCATGGCTAGCCGAGGGAGTGGGCACTAACTTGAAGGTCAGCGATGCGCGATTTGCCGTGGCCGCACACGCGGTTTTGCGCGAAGTCTTTGGGTACGACCAGTTTCGCGGGCCGCAAAAAGCCATCATTGAGCACACGGTCAACGGGGGCGATTCTCTGGTGCTGATGCCTACGGGCGGTGGCAAGTCGCTCTGCTACCAGATACCCGCCATCGTTCGGCAGCAAATGGGGCAAGGCATTGCGGTTGTGATTTCGCCATTGATCGCCCTGATGCATGACCAGGTTGGCGCGTTGCTGGAAGCGGGTGTGAGCGCGGCTTACCTCAACTCCAGCTTGAGCAACGACGAGGCCGCTGACGTTGAGCGGCGGCTGCTCAAGGGCGACATCACCTTGCTGTATTGCGCCCCCGAACGGGTCACCACACCCCGGTTTTTGTCGCAACTGGACACGCTTTATTCACGAAAGCACTTGAGCCTGTTCGCTATTGACGAAGCCCATTGCGTGAGCCAGTGGGGCCACGACTTTCGCCCCGAATACCGCGCGCTGACGGTGCTGCATGAGCGTTTTGCTAACGTTCCGCGCATTGCGCTGACTGCCACTGCCGACGCCCTGACCCGAGCCGACATCTTGGAGCGCCTGCAATTGCAGGACGCGCGCGCGTTTGTCAGCAGCTTTGACCGCCCCAACATTCGCTACACGATTGTTGAAAAAAAAGACGCGACCCAACAATTGTTGAAATTCATTGCGCGAGAGCACGCAGGCGACGCGGGCATCGTTTATTGCCAGTCCCGAAAGCGGGTTGAAGAAATCGCCCAGACTTTGTGCACCAACGGCGTGCAAGCGCTGCCCTACCACGCAGGGCTGGACAGCGGCGTGCGCCGCAACAACCAGGACTCGTTTTTGCGGGACGAAGGCATTGTGATGGTCGCCACCATCGCTTTTGGCATGGGCATTGACAAGCCCGACGTGCGTTTTGTGGCGCACCTGGACATGCCCAAAAACATTGAAGGCTATTACCAGGAAACTGGCCGCGCCGGACGCGACGGCGAAGCCGCCAATGCCTGGATGGCCTACGGATTGAGTGATGTGGTGAACCAACGCCGCATGATTGACGAAAGCCCTGCCGGAGATGAGTTCAAACACGCCCTGCGCGGCAAGTTAGACGCCCTGTTGGGCCTGGCCGAGGCCACTGATTGCCGACGTGTGCGCCTGCTGCGCTATTTTGGGGAGGAATACCAAGGGGAATTCGCCTCCTCGGGGGGCAGCGCAGCCCAAGGAGAGGCAAGCGTGGGGGCCTCACCGCGTTTTTGCGGCAACTGCGACAACTGTCGTCAGCCGCCCGAAGTTTGGGACGCCACCGATGCGGCTCGCAAGCTGTTATCCACCATTTACCGGGTGCAACAACACAGCAACATCAGCTTTGGCGCAGGCCACATCATGGACATTTTGCGCGGCAAAGCCACTGAGAAGGTCAACCAGTTTGGACACAGCCAACTCAGCACCTTTGGCATTGGCAAAGACCTGACCGAGGTTCAAATGCGAGGCGTTTTGCGCCAATTGATTGCCATTGACGCCGTGGCGGTCGATACGCAGGCCTTCAACACCTTGAAGCTGACCGACGGCTCCCGCGCCGTCCTGAAAGGCGACGTTCAGGTGCGCCTGCGCGAAGCAGTTTTGTCGTCAGACGCTTCGCCCGCTGAGCGCAAAGCCAAAAAAGCCGCGGCATCAGGCAGCGCCAAACGCAGCCTGCCCAAAGCCGCTTTGGCACTGAACGAAGCCGAACAGGCCCGGTTTGAGGCCCTTAAAGCCTGGCGCGCCGAAGTCGCCAAATCGCACAATTTGCCCGCCTACGTGATTTTCCACGATGCCACTTTGGCGCTGATTGCCCAGCGCCATCCGCAAACGGTTGACGACCTGAACGGCATCACCGGCATTGGCGACAAAAAGCTTCAAGCCTATGGCGATGAGGTCGTTTTGATTGGCCTCTTGCCGTCCGCTCTCGCCGAGGCCTTGCCAAGCTGACGGCTCTGCTCATTGGCTGTTTCACCGGGTTCGAT
>JANPCR010000180.1:0-4105 GCA_031431035.1 Rhodoferax sp. | reverse complement strand
GGTCGACAAAATCACCGGCCCTGGCAATGCCTATGTGGCCGCTGCCAAACGCCGGGTTTTTGGCGTAGTGGGCATTGACATGATCGCCGGCCCCTCGGAGATTTTGGTTTTGGCAGATGGCAGCACCCCGCCGGATTGGGTCGCGATGGATTTGTTCAGCCAGGCTGAACACGACGAACTGGCGCAAAGCATTTTGCTGTGCCCAGACTTGGCCTACATCGACGCCGTGCAAGCTGCCATCACCCGGCTCTTGCCTGAAATGCCACGCGCCGCCATCATTGCTCAGTCGCTCAATGACCGGGGTGCCCTGATTCACACCCGCAGCATGCAAGAGGCCTGCGACATCAGCAACCGCATTGCGCCCGAGCATCTAGAGGTCAGCAGCCTCGATGCGCATCGCTGGGAGCCACTGCTGCGCCATGCCGGCGCGATTTTTCTGGGTGCCTACACCAGCGAAAGCCTGGGCGACTACTGCGCTGGTCCCAACCACGTGTTGCCCACCAGCGGCACCGCGCGATTCTCCAGCCCGCTTGGCGTCTACGACTTTCAAAAACGCAGCAGCCTGATCGAAGTCAGCGAGCAAGGCGCCCAAGTGCTTGGCAAAATCGCCGCCGAACTGGCCTACGGCGAAGGCCTGCAAGCCCACGCCCGAGCCGCCGAAATGCGCCTGAAGAATTAATTGGGGTCAGATTCCAATTAAGTATGAAAACTTCGCATAAATAATTAGAATCTGACCCCAATTGATATTTTCGTGCAACACGAAATTCGTGTACGATAGGTCAATGAAAAACGTCACCATCACGGTTGAAGAGCGCGCCTTGGAATGGGTGCGTATTGAGGCTGCCAAGCGAAACACAAGCATTTCTCGGCTGGTCGGCGAAATGTTGGTCGAAAAAATGCGGCACGATGACTCTTACCTGCGCGCCTACGAATCCTGGCGGGCTGACGCGCGGACCTGGTGCACTCACGCAAGTCCCTACCCGTCGCGCGAAGAAACTTATGTGCGCGAAGGCCCCCGGCCATGAGCGTTTTGGTATTTGTCGATGCCAATGTGCTGCTTTACAGCGAAGATGCCCGGGACTTAGCCAAGCAGCAAACTGCGCTTCGCTGGCTCGACGCGTTGTGGCAGCGTCAATGCGGGCGCATTGGCGTGCAGACGCTCAATGAGTTTTACGTTAATGCAACTCGCAAGCTCGACCCGCGCATGCCCCAGGAAGATGCGCGAACCAAGGTGCGCCGTTTCGCGGCGTGGCAACCCTGGCAAATTGACCAATCGACCCTCGAATCCGCTTGGTCGATTGAGGCGCGCTACGGACTTCATTATTGGGACAGTTTGGTGATCGCCGCCGCCCAGCACACGGGCTGTCGCTTCGTGCTAAGCGAAGACATGTCCCACGAGCAGTTTTACGGCACTCTTCAGGTGATTAACCCCTTCAAAACCGGGCCTGAAATTCTTAACGCGACCCTAATGTCACCCTAACTCCAACCAATCGACAACCAATCGCCACCGAATGACTGACATTCAGACTCCTCCACAGTTAGAAAAGCTCATCCAAACCCGCATCCGCCAGGACGTCCAATCCATGCACGCCTACGCCATTCAAGACTCGACTGGCTTGGTCAAACTTGACGCGATGGAAAACCCGCATCGCTTAAGCGCGGAGCTGCAAGCCGAGCTGGGCCAGCGCTTGGGTGCCTTGGCGCTGAACCGCTACCCCGGCGACCGCGTCAATGTGTTGCGCCGCCAATTGGCCGAACACGCGCAAATGCCCGCTGGTTTTGACATCATGCTGGGCAATGGCTCTGACGAGCTGATCTCCTTGCTGGCCATGGCGGTTGATGTGCCACCTGTGCAAAAAATTAGTGGCCTCGCCCCGGTCATTTTGGCCCCCGAGCCCGGTTTTGTGATGTACGGCATGAGCGCCCGATTTCAGGGCCTCACCTATGCGGGCGTGCCGTTAACAACTGATTTTGAGCTGGACGAAGCCGCCATGCTGCAGGCCATTGACCAGCACCGCCCCGCCATCGTCTACCTGGCATTTCCCAACAACCCGACCGCCAATTTGTGGAACGACGCCGCCATTGCCAACATCATTGCTGCGCAGGGTGCCACGGGCGGCTTGGTGGTGATGGACGAGGCCTACCAGCCGTTTGCCGCACGCAGCTGGATCGACGCCATCCGCCGCGCGCCCGAGCAACACGCCCACGTGCTCTTGATGCGCACGATGAGCAAATTTGGCTTGGCCGGTGTGCGCATTGGCTACATGATGGGCGTTAAAGCGCTTATCAGCGAGATCGACAAACTGCGCCCGCCCTACAACATCAGCATTTTGAATTGCGAGTGTGCCCTGTTTGCGCTCGAGCATGCTGAGGTCTTCAAAGCCCAAGCCCTTGATTTGATTGCACAACGCGCTATTCTTTTAGAAGCTTTGCACGCCATGCCTGGCGTTAAATGCTGGAAATCTGATGCCAACATGATTTTGGTTCGCGTCACCGACCCGCAAAAAACCTTCGCTGGCATGAAAGCCCGTGGCGTCTTGGTCAAGAACGTTTCTAAAATGCATGCACTCCTGGCCAATTGCCTTCGCTTGACGGTTGGCACCGCAGACGAAAACCGCCTCATGCTTGCCGCACTCCAAAATTCACTATGACCAACCTGACTTTGGCGCATTCCACGGCGCCCCGCATTGCAGAAGTGGCCCGCAACACGGCTGAAACCCAGATCACCGCCCGCGTTAACCTGGACGGCACAGGCGCCGCCAATTTGTCTACCGGCATCGGGTTTTTTGACCACATGCTTGACCAAATCGCCCGCCACGGGCTAATCGACATCGACATCACCGCGCTGGGCGACCTGCACATCGACGGCCACCACACGGTTGAAGACGTCGGCATCACCCTGGGGCAAGCCGTCAACAAAGCCGTGGGCGACAAAAAGGGCATTCGCCGTTACGGCCACGCCTACGTGCCGTTGGACGAAGCCCTGAGCCGCGTCGTGATCGACTTTTCAGGTCGCCCTGGTTTGGTGATGAACGTGCCCTTCAAAAGCGGCATGATCGGCACGTTTGACTCGCAACTGGCACATGAGTTTTTTCAGGGTTTTGTGAACCACGCGTTTGTGACCTTGCACATTGACAACCTGAAGGGCGAAAACGCCCACCACCAGTGCGAAACCGTGTTCAAAGCCTTCGCCCGTGCCCTGCGTATGGCGCTAGAGCTGGACCCGCGCGCTTTGGGCACGATTGCATCGACCAAAGGCTCGCTTTAAATTGACGTGGCTTCCCGTGGTTTCCCGTAGCTCAAAAATGGCGTCCTATTTCGCTTTTTGACCTGTTTTAACAAAAAAGAACCTGCAGGTTCTTTTTTCCCAAAAACCAGTCAAAAAGACCAAAATATGAACAAAATAGGCCTCTAGCTCCCGAATAATATACATAGTTTGCTATTAATATTATAGTAATCTCGTCCCCATATTGACCTTGCTCCAAAAGCACACTTTGACGACCGCTACCCCCACCTCCACCCCCGTATGCCCCAGCTGAATTCCAAACGAACCGTCGCCGTGGTCGATTACGGCATGGGCAACCTGTTTTCCATGGCGCAGGCCGTGCGCCGCGCCGCAGAGGGCAGCGGTTTCGATGTCGTTATCACCCATAACCCCGATGAAGTTCGCGCCGCAGAACGCATCGTTTTGCCAGGCCAAGGGGCCATTGCCGACTGCATGCGCGAACTGCGCGAATCGGGTTTGCAAGCCTCGGTGCTGGAAGCGGCCACCAACAAACCGCTGTTTGGCGTCTGCGTGGGCATGCAAATGCTGCTGGACCACAGCGAAGAAGGTGGCCCGGCGCTGCTTGACACTGGGCGGGTCGACAACGCGGAGCAGGTCGACAACGCGGGGCAGGCGGACAAAGGGGCGTCAGCTGCCCCAGCCGGGTCATCCGCTTCAGGCACCGCTGGCTTGGGACTAATCCACGGCGAAGTGCGCAAATTCGCCTTGGATGGCCAAATTCAGGCCGACGGCAGCCGCTTCAAAGTGCCCCAAATGGGCTGGAACCAGGTCATTCAAACCCACCGCGACGGCGCAAACCACCCCATCTGGGCGGGTGTG
>JANPCR010000179.1:0-9001 GCA_031431035.1 Rhodoferax sp. | reverse complement strand
ACCAAGGCCTTCACCGCGCAATTGGCCGGCCTGTTTTTGCTGACCTTGACGCTCGCCAAATCGCGTGGCCACTTAAGCGCTGCAGATGAAGCCCGCCACCTCAAAGCCATGCGCCACCTGCCCGCCGCGTTGAGCGCCGTGCTCGCGCTCGAACCCCAAATTATCTCGTGGGCCGAAGACTTTGCCAAAATGGAAAACGCGCTGTTTTTAGGCCGCGGCCTGCATTACCCTATCGCCCTGGAAGGCGCGCTGAAGCTCAAAGAGATCAGCTACATCCACGCCGAAGCCTACCCCGCAGGCGAGCTCAAACACGGCCCGCTGGCCCTGGTGACCAGCGCTATGCCCGTCGTTACCGTTGCCCCCAATGACGCGCTGTTGGAAAAGCTCAAAAGCAACCTGCACGAAGTCCGCGCTCGTGGCGGCGTGCTGTACGTGCTGGCCGATGCTGGCAGCAAAATCGAAAGCGGCGAAGGCATGCACGTTATCCGCATGCCTGAGCACTATGGCGAGCTGTCACCGCTGTTGCACGTCGTGCCGCTGCAATTGCTGGCCTACCACACGGCGTGTGCACGGGGGACGGATGTGGACAAGCCACGGAATTTGGCTAAGAGTGTGACGGTGGAGTGAGGGGGCAAGAAGTGCAACTGGATAGATCGTATTTGTAGGAAATTTCTGCCAAGAAAAATTCACTGCGGATGACACTGGCGCGTGTTGTTTGTCTACAAGCTTTGAAGGCAAAGCTAGGCACACTTCAGGCGTGCTGGCATTCACATGCCAAAATTTTTGCGCGGTCGGGTAGTCGCGCAGTCATCTTCCTGGGAATTTTCATGTGGATCAAAATCGGCTTT
Source organism: Rhodoferax sp. (assembly GCA_031431035.1). GTDB lineage: Bacteria > Pseudomonadota > Gammaproteobacteria > Burkholderiales > Burkholderiaceae_C > JANYCG01. Next base: position 8,153 of record JANPCR010000179.1, on the reverse strand, counting down.
GACATTGAGTTGGCCATCACTTCGCCGATGGCCATCGTCTACCTGCTTCATGTGCACCCGTCTCGTCAAGGAGATTTGTTGCAACCCGATGTTGTCTCTGTCAGTCCTAGTCTTGCGGCTGACGAGTACCTGGATGGTTTTGGCAATTTGTGTGGGCGGGTGAATGCGTTGGCGGGGGTGAGTCAAGTGGGTTTTCACACGCAGGCCATTGTTCGAGATTCAGGTTTGCCCGATGAAGTGAACTGGACCGCCTGGCAACACGACCCCACCCACTTGCCCACCGAAACCTTGCAGTTTTTGTTACCTAGCCGTTATTGCGAAGTGGACAGTGAGCTGCTGCAATTTGCCTGGAACCAATTTGGAAACACACCCTTGGGCTGGGCGCGTGTACAGGCCATTTGCGACTTTGTGCACGGCCACCTGCGTTTTGACTACAGCGCCGCTCGCGCCACGCGCACAGCGCTCGAGGGTTACCGCGAGCGCACGGGCGTGTGCCGCGATTTCACGCACCTGGCTGTTACCCTGTGCCGTTGCATGAACATTCCCGCGCGCTACTGCACCGGCTACTTGGGCGACATTGGCATACCGCCTGTGCCGTACCCGATGGATTTCAGCGCTTGGTTTGAAGTTTTTCTGGGCGACCGTTGGCATACCTTTGATGCCCGTCACAACACGCCGCGCATCGGGCGGGTGCTGATGGCTCGGGGCCGCGACGCGGGAGACGTGCCGCTCACCATGGCATTCGGGCAGAACGCCCTGGCTAAATTTCAAGTGACCACCTACGAGGTTGACAGCAATGGAAATGCCGTGTGAATGATGTGTTGATCGTCACCTGCGAACATGGTGGACATCAAGTTCCGCAGGCTTACGCGGCGCTGTTTGCGGGTCATGAACCGTTGCTGCAAACTCACCGTGGCTGGGACAGGGGCGCCTTGCTGTTGGCACGCGAATTGGCCGCAGCACATAACGCACCGCTGTTCGCGTCAACCACAACCCGCTTGCTGATCGACTTGAACCGTTCAATCGGCCACCGTCAATTGCATTCCGAAATTACCCGAGGTTTGCCGCCTGCCGTGCGCCGCGAGATTGCGGCACGCCATTACCGACCGTACCGCGACAAGGTAGAAGGTGAAGTTGAACGCCTGATTGCAGCCGGACAGCGTGTGGTGCACATCGCATCTCACAGTTTCACGCCAGAACTCGATGGCGAGATCCGCCAAGCCGACGTTGCGTGGTTGTACGACCCGCAACGCCCAGGGGAGCGCCTGCTTTCAAAGCAATGGCTGACTGCGATGCGGCAGCTGCGACCCGACCTGAAACTGCGGCGAAATTACCCCTACCAAGGCCGGTGTGACGGGTTGGCGTCACTGCTTCGCACACGCTTTTCGCCTGAGCAATACGTTGGGCTTGAACTCGAAGTGAACCAGCGTTTTGTGATTGACGGCGGCAAAGCCTGGACCACCTTGCGCGCCAATATTGTGAACACGGTGCCCGCACGCAAATTTCGCTTCGACGCCATCTGCCGCCCAGACTGCTAGACAACGATGGCAGCTGCTCGATCTCACAAAGGCGGTTGATTCGATATTTGAAAATAAAAATTATCGCTTGTATGCAATATGCTAATTGCATATACCGTGCGATTTAAAAAATCGTGCAATAATTATGCAAACTGCATATTGCATAAATCAAAAATGAGCTCAACCGGAATCAAGGCACGACTGGCGCAAGCGCAATGGTCGCTCAAACCGCAAGACTTGGCCATGGCGTTCAAGCTAGTGGGCCTAGCCGGGCAAAAGCTGCCTTATGTAGCGCGGGCGCAAGCCATGCACATGTCGCAATTCGAGGCACACGCCTGCATGGCGCGCTTGAGCGGCGCGCGCTTGCTGACGGAGGTGAACGACGCGCCGGCACTGGTGATGGCCGCATTCAGGCCTATGGTGTTGCAGGGCGCGGCCTACTTCTTCCCGGCCGTGCGCGGGGCGATCACCATGGGATTCCCAACTGCCTACGGTGTGGAGCCACTTAAATCCAAAGTACTGTTTGCGGACGAGACGCCGCCGGTGTGGCCCCATGCCGATGGGCCGGTGCGTGGCAGCGCGTTGTTGCCGCTGTATCCCAAGCTGCCCTTGGCCGCCGTAAAAGACCAGGCTTTGTACGAGCTGCTGGCGCTGTTTGACGCACTGCGCATCGGCCAGGCGCGGGAACGGGAGATGGCCCGCAAGCTGCTGGAAGAGCGCTTAAGCTGATGGCCGCGTTCGACAACCCCAACCTGGCTATTCTGGAGCTGGTGGCGCAGGCTTTGGGCCCAGTGTGCGACAGCGTGATTTTTGTAGGTGGCTGCGCCACAGGCCTGCTATTGACGCAGGAGCGGCCAGACCGCATACGTATCACCGAAGACGTGGACATCGTAGCCAATGCTATAACCGTTCACGACTACCACGCCATCGAAAAGCTGGTTCGCGCGCGGGGCTTCAGCAACGACATAAGGGCCGATGCACCTATTTGCCGCTGGGTGTACAAAAACGTCACCCTCGACCTGATGCCCACAGTAAAAGAAATTTTGGGCTTTGCCAACAATTGGTATCCGTTGGCACTGGAAACAGCCCAGCCGATGGTGTTGCCCAGCGGCATCACTATCAAACTCATCACCGCGCCGCTTTTTATCGGTACCAAGCTGGAGGCTTTTAAAGACCGTGGAAGAAACGCCCAAGGCAAGCCAGACTATCTGGGCAGCCATGACCTGGAAGACATCATCACCGTGACGGACCGTCGTCCTGAATTGCTGGAGGAGTGTCGTGCCGCTGCTCCCGAACTGCGCGCTTATTTGGGCGCGGAATTCAACGCGCTTTTCACTGACCCAGAATTCGAGCAGGCTCTGGCAGGGCATCTGCCGGGTGATGCGTTCAGTCAACAGCGCGCAAGGCTTTTGGCCCAAATTCTGCGTGAACTGTCAAGACTGTGAATATGACTTCCGACACCATCGTTCAGAAGTGCGCAAACTAAATTGCTGGAACCCTAAAATCCATTTCACCCCCCCCACTATCCACCGTAATCCACCGTAAGCCCACCATGCGCATCCGCCAAATCGTTTTTGCCGCCCGTGATTTGCAAGCTGCCAGCGATCTGCTGACACAGGTTTTGGGTTTGGGCTAACCATTCCCCGACCCGGGAGTTGCGGAATTTGGCATCGACAACGCGGTGTTCACGTTCGGTGATCAGTTCATTGAGGTGATTTCCCCGAACCAGGCGGGCACGGCTTGTGGTCGCCATTTGGACCGGCACGGTGACAGTGGCTACATGTTGTTGCTGCAAACCGATGATTTCGCCCGCGAGCGCGCGCGTTGGGCGAGTCTGGGTGTGCGCACGATCTGGAACACGGCGTTTGACGACATCACCGCCGCGCATTTGCACCCCAAAGATGTCGGTTGCGCGCTGGTTTCGGTGGATGAGCCGCGGCCAGCCGCATCCTGGCGCTGGGGTGGGCCAAACTGGAAGGTCGCCCCTGGTTTGGCAGGCCGCCAGCGCATTCGTGGCATCACTTTGCAAGCCCTTGATGCGCAGGCGGTCGCCCAGCGCTGGGCGCAGGTGTTTGATTTGCCTTCCCCAGTTGCTTCAGAACGTGGCTGGCGTTTGCAGCTACAGGGCGGTTTTGTCGATGTGAAGACGGCCAAAGCAGTTGCTGGCGCTGCTGGAGTGGCAGGTTTCACCTTGCTGGTGGCAGACCCAGCGGCAGTTTTGGCGGGGGCGCGAAAGGCGGGCTTGCCCCAAAGCGAGCAATCCTTTGACGTGCTCGGCACGCGGATTCAGATTGAGCCCCTGGAAAGCTAATCTCTGAACGGCTGCCTACTGTGGCGCCAGCCGTCGCACCGCCAAAATCGTGCAGTCATCGGCTGGGTGTCTCAAGCCCGTGTGGCTCACCACCTGTTCGTACATGGCGTCCAGCAGGTCGGGCAAGGGATTGGCCCGAGCCTTGAGTAAAAAATTGAGGCAACCCTGCTCGGAAAACGGCTCGCCCGCCGGGTTTTCAGCTTCGGTCAAGCCGTCGGTGTAGCACAAAAGCGTCTCGCCAATGCCAAGTTGGTGCCACATACTGGTGTACTGCCGCCCACTGGCAGCACCCGCCAAAATGCCCCTGGGCACAGGCAACAGCACCGCCTGGCCGTCCGCGCTGCCGCTGCAGACCATGGGCGGGCAATGCCCCGCGCTTGAATACACCAACTGGCCAGTCGTCACATCCAAAAACCCGCAAAACACGGTGACAAACAGGTTGGCGTCGTTGCCAATGCACAGCCGGTCGTTCAGGGTTTCCAGGATTTTTTCGGGTTGCAGGCTGCCCATTGCCAGGTTGCGCAACAAGCCAATCACCCGCACCATGAACAAGGCGGCGGCAATGCCGTGCCCCGAGACATCACCCACGCAAATAAACAGGGTGCGGCTGTCCACAAAAAAAGCGTCAAACAGGTCGCCGCCCACTTTGGAGGCCGGTTCCATGAAGCCACACGCCTCAATGTCAGTGCGTCCCGCGAACAGCGGGCGTTGCAGGGCCAGCATGCTCGCCTGCAACTGACGCGCCACGTCCAGCTCTTTCCTCAAATGGTTGAGTTCGAGCCGTTCGCGCTGCATTTCAAGCGCAATGGTGTTGGAGCGGCGCATGCGCTCGGACAGCGTGGTCATCAGGTTTTCGGGCACGCCGCGCAGCTTGATCAGGCGCTTCCAAAACACCTGGCCACTGAGCCGCAACACGCGCACATCGGTGGCGGCCAGCACCAGCGCCGAGATGGGCTTGGCGTCGATGGCGGACAGCTCGCCCACACATTCACCCGGAAAAATGGAGATGCCAGGCGCGGGTTGGGCATCTGGCCCCAAATGGACTGACAAGCGGCCCGACAGCAAGATAAACACATTCTGATTGGGTGCGCCATAGCGCAACAAAACCTTGCCAGCGGGCAGTGCCAGCACCTCGCAATCGGCTAGGGCGCTGGCCAGTTCGACGGGGTCGCTGTCGCTGAACAGGGCAATCCACCGAAAGTCTTCTGTTCGCCGCTCTGGCCCCCGGCGTTCGTGGACGACCTCAAGGTTCGCCGCACGGCGCTCGTCAAGCCGTGAGAACTGCGATGAGGGCAGCTCAGTCACATTTGCCCCCAGCGCACGCCAAAGGTGAATTGGTTGCGTCCATCGACATGGTCGTAAGAGAGCCAATCGGAAAAATGGTGAATCATCAGCAAACCGCGGCCACCCGCTGTGGCTTTATCCAGTGTTTGGGCGGGTTGGCTGGGTGCCACGGTCAAAGGGTTGAAGGGGCGCCCGGTGTCAGTGACGATCACGCTCGCTTGCCCGCCGTTGGCATGGCAAACCACGTCAAGCCGCAAGCCAACTGGGGACGATTTGGCGGCGGCACCGCTGTGCGCGATGACATTGGCCAGCACTTCGTTCAACGACACCAACAGCCGATCCACATTGGCCAGTGGCACACCCCGCGGCGGGCAGACCGCGTCGAGCCAATCTGAAGCTCGACGGACGTCTGCGCCATGGGGCGCCACCGTCAGTTCGTCAAAGGCTGGCACTCGCACTTGCAATTGCGGGGTGTAGCAATGCGCTGAGTCACGCTGAGTCACGCGGCGTCACGGCTCGGCACGTCAGGTAAATGCCCTGTCACCCACGGGCCGACTTCTCGGCTTCGGCCAGGTTGTCGAAGATCGGAATCAGCTCGTCAACGCCAGTGGCTTCCAGGCTCATTTTCACGGTCGAGTTGTTTTGCACGACCAAGGCCATTTTGCCCCCGCGCTGGTGGACTGCCCTGGCGCTGACGATCAGCGTGCTGATACCGATGGACGCCAGAAACCGCAGTGACGCCAGGTCAATCACCACCGCTTTTTTAGGCGCTGAAGTCAGTGTTTCAAGCTCTTTGGCAACCGAATCGGTGCCTGGCAAATCAAGGCGACCGGTGATCAGAATGCGGCGTAAGTCGTCGCCGATGTCGGTGTGGCTGATGGACATGTGGGGTTTCCTTGCCTTGGGTTTCTAGTCGAACGCAGTTTCAGTGTAACGGGGGATTTTGCGAAATGGCGTGCCAAATCACCAATTTGGGGCGCTTGAAATTGGCTTGTCCGTACGGTTTTTGTGGTTTTTGCAGGATTTTTGGTGCACAGCAGTTTGGTTGCAAAACTGTCAAAAACAGCCAAATTTACCACAATTGTGGTAAATTTGGCCAAAAATCGTGTTTTTAGGAAAATTTTGGATAAAATAGGCATCTAGCTCCCGAATAATGGTCATAGTTTGCTATTAATAATATAGCAATTTTGCGAACCCTTTGCGAACGCTTGACGCGCGATTGGCGACCGATTAGCGACCGAACGGCGACAGATTGCGAGTTGCTTATCCATGGCGAAGCACGCAAATAGCCGGCCAGATTTCAGAAATCTTCCCCATCGCCTTCAACTCTCATCAAGCATCCGGCCAGCAGCTTGCATTAATTCCTGAAATTTCAGACAATACTGAAAACTCAGAAATTAAAGCCTATGAATCTGCCACCACTCACTCAAAAATTCGTCCTGCACTTTGGTGAAATGGGCAGCCGCTGGGGCGTGAACCGCACGGTGGGGCAAATTTACGCGGTGCTGTTTGTGGCCGCCAAGCCGCTCAATGCCGATGAAGTAGGCGAAGCGCTGAATTTTTCGCGCTCCAATGTGAGCATGGGCTTGAAAGAATTGCAGTCTTGGGGCTTGGTCAAGCTGATTCACCAGCCGAACGACCGGCGGGAGTACTTTCAGGCGCCTGAAGACGTTTGGGCGATTTTCAGAACCTTGGCGGCCGAGCGGCGCAAACGCGAGATCGACCCCACGCTGTCGATGCTGCGCGACGCGCTGATGGAGCAGCCCAGCGGCCTTGAGGACATTCACGCCCAGGCCCGCATGCGGCAAATGCACGAGTTCATTGAAATGGTCACCGACTGGCTGGATGACGTGCAAAAAATGGACTCCGAAACCCTGGCCAGCCTGATGAAGATGGGTTCCAAAGTGCAAAAAATGCTGGAAATGAAAGACCGGGTGAAGCAAGTTTTGGGGGCCAATGTCTTCGGTGATGCCAGCCCTAAAACGCCAACCCCAAAGCCTGAAATTGAATAACCAGACATTCACAGAAGCTCAGAAGGAATCGCCATGGACTCGTTCGACCCCGTGCTGTTGGCCCGCATTCAGTTTGCGGCCAACATGACGTTTCACATTTTGTTCCCCACCATTAGCATTTCCATGGGTTGGGCTTTGCTGTTCTTCAAAACCCGCTTTGCCGCCACCGGACAGCAGCACTGGATGGACGCCTACCAGTTCTGGATCAAAATTTTCGCGCTTACCTTCGCTTTGGGCGTGGTCAGCGGCATCACCATGAGCTTTCAGTTTGGCACCAACTGGCCGGGTTTCATGACCACGGTGGGCAATGTGGCCGGGCCATTGTTGGCTTATGAAGTGCTGACGGCCTTCTTTCTGGAAGCCACCATGCTGGGCATCATGCTTTTCGGGCGGGGTCGTGTGAGTGAGCGAGTGCACACATTGGCGACTTTGCTGGTGGCGGGTGGCACCACCATGTCGGCCTTCTGGATACTTGCGCTGAACTCGTGGATGCACACGCCCGCCGGGTTTGAAATGATCAACGGCCAAGCCCACGTGACCAGTTGGTTGGAGGTGATCTTTAACCCGTCCTTCCCCTACCGTCTGACCCACATGCTGATTGCCTCGGGCCTCACGGTGTCGTTCTTGCTGGCGGGTATCAGCGCGTTTCGGTGGCTTAAAAACGACCGGGGGCCAGACGTGCTGGCCGTGCTGAAAGTCGGCATTTACACGGCAGCCGTATTGATACCGATTCAAATTCTGGTGGGCGACCTGCACGGCCTGAACACTTTGCAGCACCAACCCGCCAAAATTGCCGCGATGGAGGGCATTTGGGACACCCAGCGCGGTGCGCCTGCGGTGCTGTTTGCCATCCCGGACAAAGCCACGCAGTCCAACAAGTTTGAGATTGCCATTCCCAAACTAGCCTCGCTTTACCTCACGCATGACATCAACGGCGAAGTTAAAGGCATCAAAGAGTTTGGCGACAAAGCCCCGCCCGTCGGACCCGTTTTTTGGGCATTCAGAACCATGGTGGGCACGGGTTTGCTG
>JANPCR010000178.1:0-7929 GCA_031431035.1 Rhodoferax sp. | reverse complement strand
CGGGCCATGGCTTTGCCTGCGTGGGCGTGGGTGATGGCCAAGCCCAGGGCGTCGGCGGCGTCGGGGCCGGGCAAGCCGGGCAGTTTGAGCAGGCGTTTGACCATTTCTTGCACTTGGGTTTTGTCAGCGCGCCCATAGCCGACCACGGCTTGCTTCATTTGCAGCGCGGTGTATTCGGCCACTGTCAAATCTGCCGAAACCAGCGCTGTGACCACCGCGCCCCGGGCTTGCCCCAGCAGCAGGGTTGACTGCGGGTTGACGTTGACAAAGACGATTTCGACCGAAGCGCTGTCGGGCTCATAGCGGGCCATGACCTCTTTCACGCCGTCAAACAGCACTTTGAGCCGGGCGGGCAGTTGCCCTTTTTCAATGTGCGTGGTGCTGATGGTGCCGCTGGCAACATAGCTCAAATTCGAGCCTTCAACGTCAATCACGCCGAAGCCGGTGGTGCGCAAGCCAGGGTCGATGCCCAGAATTCTCATAACTTCACGCTTTTTGCCACGGCATAGTGCATTTTCAGAGGCGCCTCAATGCTATTATATTTATAGCAAACTATGTATATTATTCGAGATCTAGAGGCATATTTAATCATATTTTTTGAGAAAATCGTGATTTTTGACTAAATTTACCACAATTGTGGTAAATTTGGGCTGATTTTGCCAAAAATAGGCTTTTCAGCCCTCAGAGCCCAAAATACCAACGTACCGAATGAAAAAACACGGGGGCTGCAAAACACAGCGCATCCACCCGGTCCAATAGCCCGCCTGCGCCTGTGGTGGAGGCCAATTGCCCGCCCCAACTCGGGATGCCACGGTCGCGCTTCAAAGCCTTCATCACGAAATGCCCCAGCGTGCCAGATGCGCAGGCCACGATGGCCATCACAAAGCCCTGCGCAGGCCAAAACGGCGTGATGCCTGACAGCAAGGCTCCCACCAGGCCGGCTACAAACAGGGCAATCAACCAGCTTTGCCAGTTGAAGCTTTGGCTGATATTGGGGGCCGTGGGAGGGCGCTTCAGGTAGCGCGACAGCATGTGCTGCACCAGCACGCAGCTTTGCACCACGATGACCAAAAAGAACACCAAAAATGCATTTTTCTTGTCGTAATTCGGAAAATCAAGCAGCAAGAGCGCGGGCACGTGGCTCATGCCGTAGATGCAAACCATGATGCCCCATTGCAGCTTGGCGTTGCGCTCCAAAAATCTCATGGGGTCATTGGCCAGGGCGCTCACCACCGGAATCGCCAAAAACACGTAAACCGGAATGAACACAGTGAACAGGTCAAAGTGCTCGGTGCCCACCAGCCAATATTGCACGGGAAGGACCACAAAAAAAGCAAGAACCAAGCTGCGGTGATCGCCCCGGCGGGTAGGGGACAGGGTTAAAAACTCGCGCAGCGCAAAAAACGACACCAAGCCAAACAGCCAAATCGCCACCCACTCCCCCGCCATCCAACCCAGCCAGAACACCAGCATCATGACCCAACTGGTGCGCAAAATACCTTGCAGGTTGCGAAACTCATGGCGTTTGGCCTCTGCCGCCTCGCCGTCGCCATGCTCGCGCAGCGACAGCCCAAACGTGACCAGACTGGACAGCAGCAGTAAGCCGAACAAGATGACGAACATCGTGCCAACTTGCTGCGTGGGTGTCAGGCTTCTCAAATAAATGTACATGGTGACGGTTTTTGTTCTTTTGGACGGTGCTGTGGGTGATGACAGTGCTTAGGTTGCTGCGGGAGCTGCAAGTGCCATTAGATGTCCCTCAGGGCCACGACAGCAGACCTGGCACGGTCTAGAAAAGCACGGCGTTCCTCGCCCTCTTGCAACGCAATGGGTGCGCCAAAAGTGACCGAACAAAGGACTGGCACAGGCACCACCTCGCCCTTGGGCATCACGCGTTGCACGTTGTTGATCCAGGCGGGCACCAACACCACCTTGGGGTAGCGTTGCGTCAGGTTGTAAAGCCCCGCTTTAAAGGCGGCGGGTTCCTCGGCATGGCCGCGTGTGCCTTCTGGGAACAAAATAATACTGTCGCCCTTTTCAATCGCTTCACACAGCGGCTCTAGCGGGTCTTGGTCGGCGGTTCGCTCGCGCGACACGTAAATGGCATTGAAAACCGAGGTGGTGATCCACTTTTTGAACCGCGTTTTCGTCCAGTAGTCTTTGGCGGCGATGGGCCGGGTGATTGAGCGCAACTCACGCGGCAACGCCGCCCAAATCATCACCAAATCGGCGTGGCTTTGGTGATTGGCAAAATAAATACGCTGCTCAGCCATGGGTGGACAGCCGTACCAACGCGCCTGCGACCCGGTCAAAATTCGGATCAGCCCCAACAAAAACCAACTCATAAGTTTGACGCGCATGCTGGATGATATCGCTCCCTAGTGAGCGTTTTAGGGCAACTCGGCTGAGTTCATGCGCGCGGCGATGGTCGCGGCGCGCGACTGCAAATAGGGGGAGTTGGGCAGTTTTTCAAAATATTTAGGGCGTGGCAGCATCACCGCCAGCCGGGCGGCTTCCAGCGGGGTCAATCGGGCGGCTGATTTCTTGAAATAAACCTGGGCCGCAGCCTCTGCTCCAAACACGCCTTCACCCCATTCAACATGGTTCAGGTAGATTTCAAGAATCCGTTCTTTGCTCAAGAGCAATTCCAGCAGCGTGGTCAACACAAACTCCTGGCCTTTGCGCAGCAGCGTTCGCTCGCCAGACAAAAACAAGTTTTTGGCCAATTGCTGGGTGATGGTGGATCCGCCGACCACTTTGGGCGGCTTGGGCTGGACTGGTTTTTTGGCTTGCGAAGGCGCGGCTGCCCGGCTTTGCGTCTGATTTTCTGCCCGGCTCTCTGCCTTTGAGTTTTTCAGCCAGGCTTTTTCGATGGCGTCCCATTCCACCCCGTCGTGAAACAAAAAGCCATCGTCTTCAGACGATATGACCGCACGTTTCAGGTGGTCAGACAGGTCGTCATACGCCACCCACTGTTGACGCCAGCGCAGCGGTTTGCCGCTGTTGGCCAGGCGCCAGGCCTCAGACCGCTCAAACGCGCTCGACTGCGGGTCAACCACCGCCATCAGGCCAATTCGGGCAGCGAAAAAAATTTGCAATGCCAGGCCGGCGGCAAATACCAGGCCAAGCCAACGCAGCAAGGGCTTCATCTGGGCGGTGTTTGGGCTGGCACCCTGATAGGCAAGCGAATTGGCACTTTATTCGAGATCACTGCGAGGTCAAACGGGTTTCAAGCGTCTCGTCCCGCGTGAACTTGAAGCGCGACACCACCAAAATCTGGTCTGCTTGGCGGCGCATGGCGTCGTTGAAAGCGCCAAATGGTGCAGCATTGCGAGCGATGATTTCGGCGCGCCTGTCAAGCTGTTTGTTACCCGAGCTTTCGACAATTTCGGTCTTCAAAATGCGGCCATCGGAGTTCACGTGCACGATCATGGTCAGTTCGCCATAGAGCTTTTTGCCGCCCACCTCGGGGAAGTTCTCCGTCCCCTTTTCTTCAATCGCGCGGCGCAGGCTATCGTAGTAAATTGCATATACCTCTTCGCGGGTGGCGGGGCTGATGTAGCGCTTTTTGGGCCGAGCATTCTCCATGTTGATGCGCCGCTCAATTTCAGCCAGCAGCTTGACCAAGCGGCGGCGTTTTTCTTCGGCGCTTTGCTGGTCGGGCGTGGCGGCCATGCGGTTGGGCAAAGGCGGCGGCAGGGCGGCCAACTGGCTTTTCACCTGGGTCAGCATCAGGTTTTGCTGGTCTTGCAGCGACTGAAGCTGGCGGCGGGTTTCTTCTTCGAGTGCGTCGCCAATTTCGCTCAAAGCGCTGGGTGCCAATGGCGTGGTGGCGCGGCCCTTTTCGGCCTCGCCGCCACCTGCCATCGAGGCCTGGGCGATGGCTTTGGCCTTTTCAGGCTTTTCATTGGTGCGGGCGTTCACCAAAATCACCTCAAGCGGCGTGTCTTGAAATACCCGATTGAAGGACTCAGGGTCCACAAATCGCACGGTGAGCAAAACGGCATGCACGGCCACTGACGCGCCAAGCGCCAGTTGCAGGGTGCTGAATTGCTTCAGGTTCATGAGGTCGCAGTTTAAGGGCTTGGCACCGGTTCGCGCGAAGCAAGGTCGCTGGGTTCGCCGCTTTCGCTGTTTGGCCCTTGAACCTGGGCGTCAGCCATGTCCACGGCAATGGAGATTGGGCCGGCCACCGCGTCGCCGTCGTCTTCATCTTCACCCGCATCATCCCCTTCGGGCTTGGTGTCGCCGTCGTCAACGGCATCCAGCCGCTCGGTCACGGTGCCTGCAATGTCCAGCGTGATCTCGTCAATATCGCCCAGTTTTACCCGCACATGCGCACCGCGCGGCAGGTTGGCTGCGCCCATCACGGGCAACACAAGGGGCAAGTCATCGGCGCGAACCATGTTTTCTTTGAACACCGTTGCGTCGATTTCAGTGATGCTGTTTTGCTGCAAATACTTGAGCGTCCAAAACCGCTCCATTGCGCCTTGGTAGCCGTTGTAGGCAAAGTAGGCAGCGTCAAAACTGCTGATAATGGAGAACAGCTCGGCATCTTTGGGTTTGAAGGGCGCAGCCAAGGCAGCGGTTTTGCCATGGCGCGCGCAGGCAATGATTTGCCATTGGTTCACCATGTCGGTGTAGCGGCGCAGGGGCGAGGTGCTCCACGCGTAGGCGGGCACGCCAATGCCTGCATGCGGCAAGGCTTTGGTGCCCATGCGCACCTTCACACCCGGCAACAAGGACGCCTGGCTGCGGTAAATCGCGGGAACGCCCAATTCAGCCAGCCACACACCCCAGGTGCTGTTGGCCAAAATCATGGCCTCGGCCACGATCAAATCAAGTGGCGCGCCACGCATGCGGGTGCTGATGTGCACAGGCTCATCGCCTTGGGGCTCGCGGCCTTCGTTTCCAATCAGCCTGAAGTTGTAGTCAGGCCGGTTGAAGACCTCCGGCTTGCCGCGCACCACTTCACGCTTGGCTTTGAGGTCTTTGGCCAACTGGTACAAAAATGCCAGTTGATCGCGTGGAAGCAGCGGGTTGGCAGGCTTTGAAGTCGCGGCATCATGCTCAAAAGCCGGATCAGTCAGCCAGGGCTCGGTCACCACTGCATCGAGTTGGTCGTGCCGCAGGTTGGCGGCAATCGGTACAAGCTCAAGGCGGGTCACACTGCGTTTGATTTGCAGCGTGGCTTCATCCAAAGTGACGTACAACGACACGGCAGGGCAGGAGCGCCCCTCGGCCAAGGTGTAGTTTTGCACCAAGGCGTCGGGCAGCATGGTGATTTTGTAGCCCGGCATGTAAACGGTGGACAGGCGGGCGCGTGCCAGCTTGTCAATCGCATCGCCCGGTTGCAGCGCCAGGCCAGGGGCGGCAATGTGCACGCCCACTGTCACCTCACCCGTGCCCAAGCCTTGCACGCTCAGCGCGTCGTCAATTTCGGTGGTCGCAGAGTCATCAATAGAGAAGGCTTGCACCGTGGCCAGCGGTAGCTCGCCCTGGACAAGCGGCGCTTCAACCGCTGCAAAACCTGTGCCCTTGGGAAAGTTCTCCAGCAAGAAGCGCCGCCAATGAAACTGGTAGGGCGAGTCAATCGCGCCTGCTTTTTGCAGTAAATCGAGCGGTGCCAAGTGGGTGGCGCGAGACGCCTCGACCACAGCCTTGTACTCGGGTGCGTTTTTGTCAGGTTTGAAGAGTATTTTGTAAAGCTGGTCGCGAATCGCATCCGGGCAACTGCCTTGGGACAGCGACTCGACCCACTGCTCAATTTGCAAAGCCAGTTGCTTCTTCTTTTCAATCGCGGCCAATGCCAGCGCAATCACATCGGCTGGCGCTTTGCGAAAACGCCCTTTGCCCGCGCGCCGAAAGTAGTGCGGCGAGTTGTGCAGGCAAAACAAGGCGGCAGCAGATTGCTCCAGCGTGGCAGATTTGCCGTCGCTGACAAAATAATCGCGCGCAAGGTCGGCAAAACCAAATTCATCATCGGGCAAAAATTCCCAGGCCATTTCCAGCTCGATGGTTTGGCTCAAGGCTAGGGCGGCAGCCATAAAGGCGGCGGGCGCGGGCTTTTCAAACTTCAAAAGCCCGTTGGCGGCCTTAACCTTGACGCGTTTGCCGCTGTCCAGCTCAACCTGTGACGACGCTTCTGCCTCTGACAGCACTTTGCCGGCCATGAATTTTCCGGCTTCTTCAAACAATAAAAACATGCGGGAATTGTCCCATGCGGCACGCCCCGGTTTCAGGCGCCGCGGGCTGGCGGGTAGGCCGTTGGTGCTGTATTGGCTGAATTGTCACAAATTGTTCATTGTTTTGACATTCACATGTCATGTGCTGAAACTACATTGCCCCTACACAAATTACGAGTATTCACATGAAACACAGGTTTTTGACACTCTTGCCCACCCGCCGCTTGGTCGGTGGTTTGACTTGCGCGGCCGCGCTGGCCTTGGTGGCTTGCGGTGGTGGCAACGGCGGTGGCCCTGGCGTATTTTTAACCTTGGACGGAAACCAACCCATGGTCACCGGCCACCGTGGCACGGCGGGTTATTTGCCAGAACACACGATTGAGGGTTACAAACTGGCCATTCAAATGGGGGCCGACTTCATTGAGCCTGATTTGGTGGCCACCAAAGACGGCGAGTTGATTGCCCGCCACGAGCCCAACATCACCGGCACCACCGATGTGGCTGACCGTCCCGAGTTTGCCAGCCGCAAGGTCACCCGTATGGTCGATGGCGCGCCTGAAACTGGCTGGTTTGCCACCGATTTCACTTTGGCCGAGATCAAGACCTTGCGTGCCAAACAGGCTACCGCCAGCCGTGAGCAGCGTTTCAATGGCCTCTACCAAATACCGACCTTGCGCGAAGTGATTGAAGTCGCCCGCACAGAGGGTGCCAAAGTGGGCCGCACGGTGGGCATCTACCCCGAAACCAAGCACCCCACCTACCATGTGGACGCGAATTTAAAGCTGGAAGATCGCTTGCTGGCCGTGCTGAACGAGTATGGCTACACGCAAAAAAGCTCGCCCGTGATCATTCAGTCGTTTGAGGTCTCGAATTTGCAGTACCTGCGCACCAAAACGCAGGTTCGCCTGGTTCAACTGGTGGACGGTGACGATTACGACTTTAAAACCGGCCTGGTCACCTTTGCCGCACCGTTTGATCGCCCCTATGACTGGACGCGAGCAGGCCGCACGGATCTGTTTGGTTCCATGGTCACGCCCGCTGGCTTGGCTGAAATCAAAAAATACGCCGACGGCGTGGCACCCTGGAAGCCCTACATCGTGCCCGTCAAAGGCGTGTTTGATGCGGCGGGCAAGATGGTGGATTTGAATGGCGACGGTGCGGTGAATTATTCGGACGCGATTGCCCAGCCTGCGACAAGCCTGATTGCCGACGCGCACAGAGCAGGCCTATTTGTCCACACCTGGACCTTTCGCAATGAGGCCGGCCGCCTGACGTTTGATTACAAAACGCCGATCAATGAGTACTTGCAGTTTTACCGTGCGGGCATTGACGGCTTGTTTACTGACTTTTCAGACACGGCGGTCTCGGCACGCAACGCCTTTTTGGCTGAACTGGGCCGCTGATCGGCGGTCGATCTGGCCGTCATTTCGGCGCGTCACCTCGGTAGTTAGCTGGAGACGCTCAAAAACTCGAGAATCTCTGACATGTGGTCTTCAAAGTCGCTCAAGGCGTGGTCGCCGCCTTCGAGCAGCTTGATGCTTGCGCCCGTGTAGCGGGCTGTCATTTCGCGCCAATCCAGCACCTCGTCGCCTTTGGCGATCACTGCCATGAAGTTCTCGGGGTGGGTGAGGCCCGGGCTCTCCAGGGCAAACAACTCGTTTACAAAACCCGCTTCGAATACAAATTTCTCCGCTGGGTCATGCCAACTGGTATGTTCGCCCACGTACTTGGCCAAATCTCGCGC
>JANPCR010000177.1:0-3710 GCA_031431035.1 Rhodoferax sp. | reverse complement strand
AGCGTGTGCATTGAGATGATTCTGACAGGGTTGGTCGCGCCAAACGGCTTAATCTGACGCCGTTACACAACAAATAGCCGCAAGTGTGACAAATTCAAGCCATCAGCCCCAGTTAATTGGGGTCTGACCCCAATTAATTTGCAATCGATTTGATGAGCCAGGGCGGCTAGGGCGCATGGACTGCGCCCAATTGTTCAAGGCGCTTCGGTGCCGCGCCACAGTTGGTCTACAAAATCGCCGTTTTTCTCGGTCAGCTTGATGCGTGCTGGCAGGTAGCCCAGGGCGGGGGACAGCCAGAGTTCGGCGGTTTGGTCGTAGTCCCGGCGCGGTTTGCGGGTTAATTTTCGGGTGGCTTGTTCGCCACCGGGCAGGTTCAGGGTTTCGTCGCCTTCGACCGTCAAAACCCAGGTTTCGGGAGATCGGGGGCCGATGGTCTCGAAGGTGATGACCGTGCCGGTTGGGTATTTGGCAGGGGCGCCGGCCAGCATACCCGCCAGTTGTATGAAGACGCTCAACTGGTCTTGCATGCCCGCCAAGAGCGGCACCTGCGGCGTGTTGGCGCTGAAAGTCACCACGTTTTTGTCGCGTTCAAAGTGCGCGGCCAATTCAGTGCGAAATTTGTCGGCAAAGCGCGTGGGGGCCAAACCTTCGGGCGTGAGGCGGCCCGTGCTGGTTTGCACCCGGGAGAAGATCAAAAACGCGGCCACTTCAAGCCGTGCGTTGTAGCTGCTGCCGTCTTGCTGCCACAACAATTCAGCCCGTGCGTCAAAACCCATGCCGTCTTTTGTCGCTTTCACGTTGTATTTGAGCCTGGTTGCGCCGGGCAGTGTGTAGGCGACTTTGGGCGCTGGCGTAGCAGCCGCAGCGGGGTCATTTTTAGCCGTTACGGCAGGGTTAGCCGCTGGATTTGCGGCTTTGCCAGCCACGGCCCCAGCCGCCGCAACCGTGACCGAATCAGTGCTTGGCACGCCTGGCGGCGCTTTGGCAGCGGCCTTAGGTGGCGTGGCCGCGCTGGAAGGCTGTTTGGGCGCGGGAACGGTTGGATCCGGCTCGGGCAGAGCCTTGCTTGGGTCAAGTCCGCCCGTAGCAGCGTCGGGCATGGGCGGCGGTGAAATAGGGCCGGTCACAAAGGTATCGGGCAAGCCCGCCACCGCCTGCTCGGCCGCCGGTTGGGCCGACACAGTAGCCGCTGTGGCGACCGCAGGGGTGACTTTGGGCGCTGGGGTGGGCCGCACAGGCGGGGGCACGGCGGGGGCGGTTGGGGCGAGTCGGGCCGGTGCCACGGCGGGTTGCAGCGCAGGGGAATCGATCGCCACCGGGGCCATGGCGACGCTGCGGGTTGAAAACGGTTTGGCCAACGACCGCTCGCTGGCTTGCAGGCTGCTGGGGCGGCTTTGCAAAATCACCAGGTGCGCCAGCAGGACGACTGCGGTCAAACCCGCCAACACTTTGACGGGCGCGCCAAAGCGGTTCATGCTGGCCAACCCAAGTCGCGTGACAACTGGCCGCTGGCTTGGCGCAGCCGGGTGGCCACCGCACCGTCCCAGGCGGCGTCAAACATGGGGGCCGACCCCAGCGCCACGATGCCCAGCGCAATGTGGCCATCCGAATCAAACACCGGCGCGCAAAACCCAATGACGCCGGGCAGCAAGGTGTCAATCACCCGGGCCACGCCTTTGTGGCGAACTTCGTCCAGCACGGCTTGCAATGCGTTGGAGGTCAGCGGCAAATCGAGGCGATTTTGCTGGCGGGCACGCAGCAATTCGTCTTTCAGCAGCGGTTCGATCGCCTCGCTGGACACGTGCGCGGCAAAACAGCGCCCGGTGGCACTGGTCAACAGCGGCATCACATCGCCCAAACGCAGGTTCACGGTGACGGCTTGGGGTGACTCTTCCCAGTGCACGATGGTGGGGCCCCGATTTCCCCACACGGCCAGCGCCAGGGTGTGGCCGATCTCGCGCATGAGCGGGGTGATGCGCTCGCGGGCCAGCTTAACGGCATCAATGCGTGCCAGCGAAGCAAGCCCTAACTTAAGCGCGGCCGGCCCCAAATCGTACAAAGTGGACGACGGGTCTTGCACCACCAGGCCCAGACGCTGAAAACTGACCAAATAGCGGTGCGCTTTGGCCGCCGTCATGTCGGCCAGCGCCGCCAAGTCGCGCAACATGAGAGGACCATCGGCGCGGGCCAGCGCGTCAAGCAGGGCAAAGCCCACTTCGACGGATTGAATACCGGCTTGGGTTCTGGTCAGTGGCTGAGGGTCCCGAATCATGCAACCCAATTTTGCCAGTTTCACTTCGTAGAATCGACAAACCGGGCGCTTTGCCCTTTTTTGTTCTTTTCGCGCGTTTGGATGCCTTCGGCGCGCCGCGTCAACTTCACCGATCGCTCACCTCAAGCTCACCTCAACACATGAAACTTGCCACCTACAAAGATGGTTCTCGCGATGGCCAGTTGGTCGTCGTGTCTCGCGACCTGAAACTGGCCCACTACGCCAGCGGCATCGCCCAGCGCCTGCAGCAGGTGCTGGACGACTGGAACTTCATCTCGCCGCAGTTGCAAGACCTGTCAGACAACCTGAACCAGGGGCGCGCGCTGCACCCTTTCCCGTTTGACGCGGCCATGTGCATGGCCCCGCTGCCACGCGCTTACCAATGGGCCGACGGCTCGGCCTACATCAACCATGTGGAGCTGGTGCGCCTTGCCCGCCATGCTGAAGTGCCCGCTAACTACTACACCGAGCCCTTGATGTACCAAGGCGGCAGCGACGACTTTTTGGGCCCGCGCGACGACGCCCTCTTCACCAGTGAAGCCCATGGCATTGACTTTGAAGCGGAGATTGCCGTCATCACCAGCGACCTGCCCATGGGTTGCACGCCAGACCGGGCGCTGGACGGCATTCGCCTGGTGATGCTGGCCAACGACTGGAGCCTGCGCCATTTGGTGCCCGACGAACTGGCCAAAAGCTTTGGCTTTTTGCAAAGCAAGCCCGCCACCGCGTTCAGCCCAGTGGCCGTGACTCTGGACGAATTTAAAGGTTTGGGCGCTGTGGGGGCTACGGGCGCGACCGACGCCACTAGCGCCTGGGTCGCTGGCCGCCTGAATCTGACCTTGCAAAGTCAGTGGAATGGCCGCACCGTGGGCCTGTGCGAGGCGGGGGGTGACATGACGTTTCATTTTGGTCAGCTCATCGCCCACCTTTGCAAAACCCGCAACGTGCGGGCCGGCTCCATCATTGGCAGTGGCACGGTCAGCAACAAGGGCGTTGAAATTAAAGGCAAAAAAGACTGGCCCAAAGGCTACAGCTGCATCGCCGAGAAACGCGCGATTGAGACGATTTTGGACGGTGAACCCAAAACCGATTACATGAAGTTTGGCGACACCGTCAAGATCGAGATGAAGGGGCGCGATGGGCAAAGCGTGTTTGGGGCGATTGAGCAGAAAGTCGAGCAGGCCGGGTAACGCAGATTAGGTCGCCTAATTTGGCCGCGTGATTGGGTCGTTTGATTTAGCAACCATAGACTGCTATAATATAAATAGCAAACTATGTATATTATTCGCGAGCTAGAGGCCTATTTTATTCTTGGATTCCAGTACGAAGTGCAACAGCGTCTAGTTTAAGGGTTGGAGTTCGAGGGCGTAGAACACCTCATGGGGGGTTCGATATCCCAGGCATTTTCTGGGCCGATGATTGAGTTGGTACACGGCAT
>JANPCR010000176.1:0-21369 GCA_031431035.1 Rhodoferax sp. | reverse complement strand
TGGATTTGGTATCGTTCGTCTTGGGTCAGGTGTGTGTAGTTCAAAGTGCTTCTCGCAGACTGGTAGGTCAACAAGAAGCAATCCTATGCGCCCTTGACCCACCTGTTTCGGGGGTGTTGCACTTCGTACTGGAATCCAAGGTTCATAAATTGACCAAATTCGTTGAAAATGTCATTTCCGGCAAATGTTCATATCACCGGTGATATCAAGTCCTCTCAAGCAGCATGGCGTCGCCATACGAGAAAAAACGGTAGTTTTGCGCAATGGCGTGGGCGTAAGCCGCGCGAATGGGCGCGTAGCCCGCAAAGGCGCTGACCAGCATCATCAAACTCGATTTGGGCAAATGAAAGTTGGTGATCAACAAGTCAACGTGTTTGAACTCAAATCCAGGCGTGATGAAAATTGTGGTGTTGCCACTGGCCAAACCCGATTTCGCCCATGACTCCAGCGTGCGAACCGTGGTGGTGCCCACGGCCAACACCCGACCGCCCCGCGCCCGGCATTCGGCAATCAAAGCTTGAGTCGCCAGGGGCACCTCATACCATTCGCTGTGCATGGTGTGATCCGCCAAATTCTCGGTTTTGACGGGCTGAAATGTCCCTGCGCCCACGTGCAGCGTCACATTGGCACGTTGCACGCCCTCTGCATTCAAGGCGTCGAGCAAGGCCTCGTCAAAGTGCAAGGCTGCCGTGGGGGCCGCGACTGCACCGGGGTTTTTCGCAAACACCGTCTGGTAACGCGCCTCGTCTTCGGCGGTGTCGGGGTGCTCAATATAGGGCGGCAGCGGCACGTGGCCGTGGCGCTCCATCAGAGTGTGCGGGTCATCGCCCGCGTCGTTGCTCAATACAAAGCGAAACATGGCTCCGTTCGCATCGGGCCAGCGGCCCAACAGCGTGGCACGCAGCCCGTCCTCGCAGTCAGGCGCGCAATTCAAAGCCAGGGTGGTGCCCACCTCGGGCTTTTTGCTGACCCGCATGTGCGCAGCCACCTGGTTGCCACCCAGTACCCGTTCAACCAGCAGCTCGACTTTGCCACCCGTCGGTTTCTCGCCAAACAACCGGGCCTTGATGACCTTGGTGTCATTGAACACCATGAGGTCGCCAGGTTGAAGCAGTCCCGGCAGGTGCTTGAAAACCCGGTCAACATGCTTGCCGCCCCTGGCGTCGAGCAGGCGCGACGCGCTGCGTTCTGCGGCGGGGTGCTGGGCTATCAGGGCGGGTGGCAGTTCAAAGTCAAAGTCGCTAAGCTTGTAGGCAGTTGCAACAGATGCCAAATCGGATTGGCTACGTTGGGCAGGCGGTTCAGGGGATTGGTCTTGAGGGGCGTTGAGGTGCATGGCAAGTGACGGTCAGGCGGGCCTGACGCAGTTGGCTGGAGAAGAGCGAACGAAAAGCAATCAATGAGCAGGGTGAGAATTATCGTGCTTCATTCAGCAAGTGATCGGCAATGAAATTCTCCTGCCCAAGCTAATGCCCTCTGCAGGGCTTGAAATTAGCGCCCCGATTCGTACAATCGAATGACAAAAGTAACCAAAGGGAGGCGCGATGCGGAGCATGCAAAAGGTGCTTGTCACCACAATTATTTCATTCGCTGCTTGGTCGGAGCTGCCCGCAATGGCTGCCCCTAAACTGCCAGTAGAGTCCTTTGCCAGTCGCCCCTTGGTGCAACGCATGCAGTTGTCTCCTGATGGTCAAAAAGTCGCCATGATGGTGAACAACGAAGGCACCACCTCCATCCTGGTGCAAAACTTGGCCAATCCGAGTACCAAGCCCATCGGCTTGATGTCGACGGATCACACGGAATACAGCTTCGGTTGGTTTCGGTGGGTTAACAATGACCGGGTGCTGGTGGGCACGATTTTTCCGACCAAACGCGCCCAAAACAGCACCAGCACCGCGGGCGGTCTAAGGCTGTACGACACGCGATTGCTCTCGGCCAAAGCCGATGGCAGCCAGGTCATCAATTTGGTGAACCCGGCCAGCTTCAAGGGCTATTGGTTGCCTCAGTTTCAAGATCGGGTGATTGATTTTGAGCCCGATGACGGTCACCACATTTTGTTGTCGCTCAGTGTGCCGCAGGCCAGCGTGCAAAGCGAGGGCATTGGCTACGACCCCGAGGTTTACCGCGTGAATGTCGAAACGGGCAGTCGCAGCCAGGTGCACGACGGGCGCGAGGGGTTCAGCAGCTGGATGGTGGACCGCAACCACCGCGTTCGCGTGGGCATTCGGCGTGACAAGGCAGATGTTGAAGTGCACGCCTGCGACCCTGACGGAAAGAACTGGCGCAAGCTTTGGTCCTACAAAGTGTTGTCCAAAGCCGGGGTCAGTCCCATTGGTTTTGGCAAAGACCCCAATCAACTTTATGTCTTGGCAAACCACGACGGGCGCAACGCGCTGTTCACCGTTGATCTGCGCGACCCGGCCCTGAAACAAACGCTGAAATTGTCGGACAAGGTGCGCGATATTGAAGGCAGCCTGGTTTACTCACGCAAAACGGGCGAAGCCGTCGGGCTTGCTGGCGGTAGCGCTCAAGATGCGGCAGCCGTGAACTACTGGGACAAAGATCGACGCGAACTGGTGAGCTTTGTGGACCAGGCCCTGCCCAACCGATTCAACCGCATCACCAGTTTGAGTGATGATGAAACTCGTTACGTGGTTTATTCAAGCAATGGTCGCACAGCCGGCCAGTTCTACGTGGGCGACGACCGCGCCAACACGCTGAAGCTGTTTGCACATAGCTACGCCACCTTGCCCGAGGCTGACATGGTGGCCAAGCAAAGCGTCAAAATCAAAGCCCGCGACGGTCTCGAATTGCCAGGCTTTTTAAGCCTGCCACAAGCTGCAGTCAGCACTAACTTGCCGACGGTTCTATTGGTTCATGGTGGCCCCCAGTGGCGTGACAACGCAGACTTTGACGTGTGGGCGCAGTTTTTGGCCAACCGGGGCTATGCGGTTTTGCAGGTGAATTTTCGGGGCTCGACTGGCTATGGCCACGGATTGCTGGCCGCTGGATTGAGACGCTGGGGACTTGAGATGCAAGACGATTTGGCAGATGCGGCCCAATGGGTGGTTGCGCGCGGCACCGCAGACCCTAAGCGCATGTGCATTGTGGGGGCGAGTTTCGGCGGTTACGCCGCCTTAATGGGCGTCGCCAAGACGCCCGACCAGTTCCGTTGTTCGGTCAGTTTCGCCGGGGTCAGTGACCTGACTGAATTGATCCGCGATCAAGCGCTTTTTCAAGGCGGAAAAGATGTGGCTGAAATCCAGATCGGCTCGCTGGACACGGACAAAAATCGGCTCAAAGACACTTCGCCTCGCTACTTGGCGGCTCAAATCAAGGTGCCCGTGTTGCTGATTCATGGCACCGAGGACCGAAGTGTGGCGTTCGAGCAAGGGCAGTTCATGGCCGCCGCCTTGACTGCCGCAGGCAAGCCTCATCGCTTCATCCCGCAAGAGCGCGGCGATCACCATTTGAGCCGGTATGCCCATAGCCTTCAGTTTTTCAAGGAGCTTGAAGGCTTTTTGGCCCAAAACTTGGCTCCATGAGGCGCCGTGCCAGAAAACCTGGCTAAGCAATTGAATCTGGCGCGCTTGCAGAATTCAACCCGGTGCGAAGCGGGCAAAATCGGTGCATGCAGGCACCCAACGTCAAACCGACTTCAACCCCTTTGTCCGCGCTGCAAAAGGCGCTGGGCAAACTGGGTCTGCGCCGGGACATTGACTTGGCGCTGCATTTGCCACTGCGCTACGAAGATGAAACCCGCATCAGCCGCCTGTGTGACGCGCGCGAGGGCGACACGGTTCAAATTGAAGGCACCGTGACCCAGCAAGAGGTCACATTCAAACCACGCCGCCAATTGCTGGTCACGCTGAATGATGGGACTGACACCTGCACCCTGCGTTTTTTCAGTTTTTACCCATCGCAGCAAAAGGCTCTGGCTGTGGGCAACTCGATTCGGGCGCGTGGCGAAATCAAAGGCGGGTTTTTGGGTTGGACTTTGATGCACCCCAGCTTCAAAACAGCAGGGGGAGACTTGCCAACCGCCCTCACACCGGTGTACCCCACGGTCGCCGCGCTGCCGCAGGCCTATTTGCGCAAGGTGGTGCTGAGTGGGCTGGCGCGGGCCGACCTGAGCGAGACGGTCGGTCATGAGCTTTGGGATCAAAGCCAACTGCCCAAACCCTGGAGTTTGCGCGATGCCCTGGTCTATTTGCACAACCCTGCGCCCGACGTGTCGTTGGCTGCGCTGGGCGACCATAGCCATCCCGCTTGGCAGCGCCTGAAACTTGAAGAACTTCTGGCGCAACAGTTGTCGCAACTGCAAAGCAAGCGCGCGCGCGATTTGCTGCGGGGACCGCCGCTGCGCACAAAATCTGGTGCATCAGTGCGCCAACGACTGAGCGCGGCCCTGCCTTTCAAGCTGACCCAGGCCCAAGCTCGCGTTGGACGTGAAATCGCCCGCGATATTGCCAAGCCGGTTCCGATGCACCGTTTGCTGCAAGGTGACGTGGGGTCGGGCAAAACCGTGGTTGCCGCCTTGGCCGCAGCGGTTTGCATCGACTCAGGCTGGCAGTGTGCGCTGATGGCACCCACAGAAATCTTGGCGGAACAGCACTTTCGCAAGCTGATTGGCTGGCTGGAGCCCTTGGGGGTCAAAACTGCGTGGCTGACCGGCAGCCAAAAAACCAAGGAACGCCGCGAAATGCTGGCGCTGATTGCCAGTGGCGAGGCGGGCCTGGTTATTGGCACCCATGCCATCATTCAAGACAAGGTGCAGTTCAAAAACCTGGCGCTTGCCATCATCGACGAGCAACACCGCTTTGGGGTGGCACAAAGGCTGGCACTGCGCAGCAAAATGTCCGATGAAGGTCTGGAGCCGCATCTTTTGATGATGACTGCCACCCCCATTCCGCGCACGCTGGCCATGAGCTACTACGCAGATCTTGAGGTCTCTACCATTGACGAACTGCCGCCCGGGCGCACGCCCATCGTGACCAAGCTGGTGAATGACTCGCGCCGGGACGAAGTCATTGCCCGAATTCGTGACCAGTTGGCCCAAGGCCGTCAGGTGTACTGGGTTTGCCCTTTGATTGAGGAGAGCGAAGTCCTGGATTTGACGAACGCCACCGAAACCCACGCCGCATTGTGCGAGGCGTTGCCGGGCGTCATGGTGGGTCTTTTGCATTCGCGAATGCCTGTCGCCGAGAAGAAAGCAGTTATGGCTCTGTTCACTGGCGCGACTGCGGCATCGAATGCGGCGTCTGACTCACTATCTGGCATTGGCGTATTGGTCAGCACCACGGTGATTGAGGTCGGCGTTGACGTACCCAATGCGTCGCTGATGGTGATTGAGCATGCCGAGCGTTTTGGATTGTCTCAATTGCACCAGTTGCGCGGCCGCGTGGGCCGGGGCGCTGCGGCGTCAGCCTGCGTGCTGCTTTATTCCACGGGCGACGCGCCCAGGCTGAGCGAGACGGCGCGCGCGCGCCTCAAAGCCATGGTTGAAACCAACGACGGCTTTGAAATCGCGCGGCGCGATCTTGAAATTCGCGGTCCTGGCGAGTTTTTGGGAGCCCGGCAATCGGGCGACGCGTTGTTGCGCTTTGCCGACCTGGCCACAGATACGGCCCTGCTGGACTGGGCCCGACAAGCCGCGCCCTTGATGCTCGATCAACACCCTCAACTGGCTGAAAAGCACGTCCAACGCTGGCTTGGCGGCAGAGCCGAGTTTCTAAAAGCCTGAGTGTTGAATAATGACCACCACAGGACACTGATGCATGACACTCACCGAACTTAAATACATTGTTGCCGTTGCTCGGGAACGTCACTTTGGCAAAGCGGCCGACGCCTGTTTTGTCTCGCAACCCACCTTGTCGGTGGCTGTGAAAAAGCTCGAAGAAGAGCTGGAACTGAAACTGTTTGAACGCAGTGCCAACGAGGTCACTGTGACCCCACTCGGCGAGGAAATTGTGCGCCAAGCCCAAAGTGTGCTGGAGCAAGCGTCTGCCATTCGAGACATTGCCAAGCGCGGCAAAGATCCGCTGGCTGGTGCCTTGAAGCTGGGCGTCATCTACACCATTGGGCCTTACCTGCTGCCTGACTTGGTGCGCCAGATGATTTCTCTAACGCCGCAAATGCCTCTGGTGCTGCAAGAAAATTTCACAGTCAAGCTGCTGGAGATGCTGCGCACGGGCGACATAGACTGCGCCATTTTGGCTGAACCGTTTCCTGATACCGGCTTGGCATTGGCCCAGCTTTATGACGAGCCGTTTTACGCGGCAGTGCCAACCCATCACGCGCTGGCCAAACATGCGACGGTCACCACGGAAGATCTGAAAAAAGAGACCATGCTGCTGTTGGGTGCCGGCCACTGTTTTCGAGATCACGTTTTAGAAGTGTGTCCCGAGTTCGCCCGGTTTTCTTCCAATGTTGAAGGCATACGAAAGTCGTTTGAAGGCTCTTCGCTTGAGACAATTCGCCACATGGTGGCGGCGGGCATGGGGGTCACCTTGGTGCCGCGCCTGTCCATCCCCAAAGAAGCGCTGGATGGCAAGCCTGCGCGCAAAGGCGCTGAAGACGCGCTGGTGAGGTACTTGCCGTTCAAAGGCGACCCGCCTACTCGGCGCGTGGTTTTGGCGTGGCGGCGCAGCTTCACCCGCTATGAAGCGATTGCTGCGTTGCGAAACGCCATCTACGCCTGCGAACTGCCAGGCGTGGCGCGCTTGTCGTGATTTGCGTTCCTTGAAGGGTTGAGGCGTGGCGGTGCTGCGAGACAAAGCTCAGGTCTATCTGCAACTCGTTCGCTGGGATCGCCCCGCGGGCTGGCTGCTGTTGCTGTGGCCCACGCTCAGCGCGCTGTGGATTGCGGCTGCTGGATTTCCGGGTTGGCACCTCTTGGCCGTTTTCACGCTGGGCACAGTTTTGATGCGCAGCGCCGGCTGCTGTGTGAACGATGTCGCAGACAGAGAGTTCGACAAGCATGTCAAACGCACTGCCAATAGACCTGTGACGCGGGGTGCCGTGTCAGTAAAAGAAGCCCTGATTTTGGGTGCGGTCCTCGCCAGTCTGGCTTTTGGACTGGTTTTGACGACCCGCATTGAGGCTGTGGCTTGGTCTTTTGCCGCCTTGGGCATTGCTGTAGCCTACCCTTTTGCCAAGCGTTTTTTGGCGATGCCGCAAGCTGTTTTGGGCGTTGCATTCAGTTTTGGCATTCCCATGGCTTTTGCCGCGGTTCAAGGCAGCGTACCAGTGTTGGCATGGGTGTTACTGCTTGGCAACTTGTTTTGGGTGTTGGCGTATGACACCGAGTACGCCATGGTCGACCGTGACGATGACCTGAAGATTGGCATGAAGACTTCTGCCATCACGCTGGGCCAGTTCGACGTTTTGGCGGTCATGTTGTTTTACGTCATCTTCCTGACAATTTGGGCAGTTGCACTTTACAAGCCACCTACCCTATACCTTTACGGGCTGGCAATCGGTGTGGCGGGCGCTCAGGCCATGTGGCACGGTTGGCTCATACGCACCCGCACTCGCGAGGCTTGTTTTAAAGCATTTCGCTTAAACCATTGGATTGGGTTCACCTTGTTTCTGGGCATTGCTGCTTCTTACGCGACGCCATAAAACCCGTAAAAATTCAAGCGCCTGTTTGAGATATTGGGGTAACCTCGAGTTATGTCCATTTTTTCGACCCAAAGTGCCACGCATGGCTAAAAATGCTTACAGTTTTACCGAAGCGGCGCATGAAAACTGCCGTATTTTGGTGTGTGACGACTCGGGTGTCGAGGCTAAATACCTCGTCAAGTTGCTGGGTGCCTTGGGTTATCTGAATGTTGACAAGATGACTGATCCGCGCCAAGTGATGGCGCTTTTGGTTTCCAAGCCGTTTGACCTGATCCTTTTGGACATCAAAATGCCGCATGTCAGCGGGCTTGAGGTGATTGGTCAGGTGCGGCAAAAATTCTCTCAGGCTGATTTGCCGATCCTCGTGGTCACGGGGACTGAATCGGTCGAGACCCGCAACACGGCATTGCGCGCGGGTGCCAATGACTACCTGCAAAAGCCAATTGACCCCATTGAGCTGTCGTTGCGCACCAGAAATCTGCTGACTATTCGAACCATTCACAAGTCAAACCTGGCAATTCAGGGCAGTCTGGAGCAAGAGGTTGCCGCGCGCACCGCCAAGCTCAACATGCTGATTGACAACGGCCTGGTGATGTCGCGCACCCGTGAGCGGGCAACGCTGATCCGCCACACACTTTTTGAGGGGCAGCGCATACTTCAGTGCGACGGCGCGTCACTGTACTTGGTGACTCCCCAAAAGACCTTGAAGTTTGCGATGAGAACGCGTGAAGACAAACTAGTTGCCAGTGAAATCCCCCTGTTTGACCCAGACACCGGCGCACCCAATGAAAAGTATGTCGCCACTTTTTGCGCCCTTCGCAAACAGTCGGTACTGATCGACGATGTGTACCGGGAAACTGGCTTTGACTTGAGTGGAACCCGAAGCTTCGATGAACACAGTGGTTACAGAACGGTGTCTTTGCTCACCGTGCCTTTGGCACCGCGCGACGGCGACGTGGTTGGCGTATTGCAATTCATCAACAAGCTAGACCCGGTGTCCGGCGACGTGACGCCGTTCACTCCTGATTTGATTCCTCTGGTGGAAGCACTTGCAGCCCAAGCCGCGGTGACCTTGGACAACCTGCAGCTAATCGACGCGCGCAAGGCTTTCATGGAAAGTCTGATTCACACTATTGCCACTGCGATTGATGCCAAAAGTCCCTATACCGGGCGGCACTCAGTGCGCGTCCCCGAATTGGCTTTTATGCTGGCCGAGGCAGCCAATGCGGCAACCGTTGGCCCGTTGGCAGACTTTGCTTTCACGACCGAAGACGAGTGGCATGAGTTCAAGGTCGGCGCTTGGTTGCACGATTGCGGAAAAATCACCACCCCCGAATATGTGATTGACAAATCAGCCAAGCTGGAAACGATCACCAACCGCATTCACGAAATCCGAATGCGCTTTGAGGTACTGCTCAGAGATGCGGAAATTGCGCGGCTGCAGGCCGTCGCCAAAGGCATGAACACACCGCAGGCTGACACTGATTTTGCGGCCCAAAAGACCCGGTTGATTGACGAATTTGCGTTCATTGCCCAATGCAACCTGGGTGCAGAGGACATGACCGATGCGCAAATTGCGCGGGTTCGAAACATTGGCAAAACCCAGTGGACTCGACATTTCGACGACCGCCTGGGTTTAGCGCATGAAGAGTTGCTGAGGCGTCAAAGCGACGCCCAAAGTGACTTGAACGGCGACTTGAATGGCGTCTCAAAAAGCGGGCAAAACACAGATGCATTGGCAACCCCTGTTGTGGAGCAATTGCTGGCCGACATGCCTCACCACCTGATCGAGCGAACTGCGAATGATGTGCCAGAGCCGAGTTTCGGTTTTCAGGTCAAGTTGCCGCGTCACCTTTACAACCATGGAGAGATTTACAACCTGTCCGTGAAGCGCGGCACGCTGACTGAAGAAGAGCGCTACAAAATTAACGAGCACATGATTTACGGCATCATGATGCTTGAGCGCATGCCATTTCCGCAGTCTTTGCAGCGCGTGCCAGAGTACGCGGGCACACACCACGAAACCTTGAAAGGTACCGGTTACCCGCGAAGACTGAACGCAGCGCAATTGTCGGTGCCAGCACGCATCATGGCCATCGCTGATATTTTTGAGGCCCTGACGGCGTCAGACCGCCCTTACAAAAACCCGAAAAAATTCTCGGAAGCCTTGCAAATTTTGCACACCCTGAAAATTAACGGGCATATCGACGCGGATCTTTTCGACCTGTTTTTGACTTCTGGCGTTCACATGCAGTTTGCCCGTCAGTTCTTGGCACCTGAACAAATTGACGAGATAGACATCAAGGCTTTTTTGGGGCCTATCGCGTCGGCGTAACTTTTTAGCGCTCTATTTGCATGACTTCGCAACGGCTCAAAAGCTTGGGCTTGCTGGCACCCTTGCTGGCCTGCATGCTGGGCTTGTTTCTCTTTTTGTGGAATCCTCTGCCGCTGCAAGTCGCCCGAAACACGGTGTTTGACCAGTTTCAGCGCTGGCAACCGCGCCACTATTCTGGCGCTCAGGTTCGCATCATCAGCATTGACGAAGAAAGCATTCAGCGCCTGGGTCAGTGGCCCTGGCCCCGCAGTGTGATGGCTGACTTAACCTTGCGCCTGCAATCGGCGTCCCCCAGCGCGATTGCCTTTGACTTGCTGTTTACGGAAGGCGACCGCACGGCACCCCAGGCCATGATGGAGCTGTGGCGCGCGCCCGAGCCACTTCGCGAGTTGCTCAACAAGTTACCTGACCACGACGCCCAATTTGCTCAGGCCTTGGGGCAGGGCAAAGTGGCCCTCGGGTTTGCCGTCAATCAGACAATTGACATCACTGGCGCTGGTTCTTTGGCCAACCCGGCTGACAAGC
Organism: Rhodoferax sp.; assembly: GCA_031431035.1. Classification (GTDB taxonomy): domain Bacteria; phylum Pseudomonadota; class Gammaproteobacteria; order Burkholderiales; family Burkholderiaceae_C; genus JANYCG01. The sequence goes on along the minus strand of JANPCR010000176.1, from coordinate 10,886 downwards.
CACTTTTGCAATCCATCAAGGCGCCGATCGTTGCAATTGGTGAGAGCGCGTTGGCCTACGTGCACAGTTTTTCGCAAGCGGTGGCGGCTATTGCGCAACTTCAGAGCCTGGCCGCGGGCAGTGGCGCATTGGCGTTTGTGCCAGATTCTGATGGCGTGGTGCGCCGCGTGCCAATCCTGGTGCGCGTGGGTGACCAGCTGTTGCCAACCTTGGCGGCCGAGGCCCTGCGCATCCAGCAAGGCGCAAAAAACTATGTCACCCGTACTGCGGCGACACACGGGGTCGGGCTTGAAGACGTGCGAATTGGGCAGCTTTTGGTGCCAACCACCGAGAAAGGCGAGGTTTGGTTGCATTACAGCCCAGCGCAAGCAGAGCGCTACATTCCTGCGTGGCAGGTGTTGGCGGGTCAGGTTCCAGCCAGTGCCCTTGGCAACAAAATTTTGTTCGTCGGTGCAACCGCCCAGGGCTTGATGGATTTGCGCTTCAGCGCCCTGGGGAAAATTTTGCCGGGTGTTGAAGTTCACGCGCAGTTGATAGAGCAAGTGCTGTCGGGCGCAAGTCTTCAGCGCCCCTCGTGGGCTTTTGCGTTGGAATCTGTAGGCCTGGTGGTCACGGCGGCTGGCATCGGTTGGATTGCCTTGGTCAGCCCTGCCATCATTTCATTCTGTGCGTTTGCGGTGGTGCTGATGGCAATTTGGGCCGCTGCCTGGTGGGCATTCTCGGCGCAAGGCTTGTTGCTGGATGCTGTGTTGCCCAGCCTGGCGGTCGCGTTAAGTTTTGTGCTGGCCAGCATCGTGCATCACCTGGTCGTCGAAAAGCGACAAGACTGGATTCGGCAGGCGTTTTCGCGCTACGTGTCGCCTAATCTGGTGGCGCATTTGGTGGACCACCCGGGTGCGTTGGAGCTGGGCGGCAAACGCCAGCAATGCAGTTTTGTGTTCACCGACCTGGCTGGTTTCACGGGCCTGATGGAGAAAATGGACGCTGCAGACGCGGTGACCGTGCTCAATGTCTACCTGGATCGCATGATTGCGATTGCGTTTTCGCACCAGGGCACTCTGGATCGGGTGGTGGGTGATGCGGTCGCGATCATGTTTTCAGCACCCTTGGAGCAGCCCGACCACCAGCGCCGTGCCTTGGCTTGTGCGCTAGAAATGCACCAGTTTGCCAGCGCCTACGAAAAGGAAATGCAAGCCCGAGGCATCAATTTTTGCGAAACTCGCATTGGCGTGCACACGGGTGAAGTGATTGTGGGCAACTTTGGCGGCGCTGCCATTTTTGACTACCGTGCTTTGGGCGATCCGGTCAACACCGCAAGCCGCCTGGAGGCTGCCAACAAACGCTTGGGCACGCTGGTTTGCGTGTCTGAGGCAACCTTGGCCGGGTGCCTGGGTGCGGCGGTGCGGCCCGTGGGTCGGCTGCTATTGCCCGGAAAAACTCAAGCGCTGAGAGTTTTTGAGCCGCTGCTTGACTCAAGCTGGTCAACCGAAGACTTGGCGGCTTACAAACAAGCCTTTGAACTCGTTCGGTTGGAAAACCCGGCTGCCCGCGCAGCGTTTGAGGATTTGCGCCGCCGCCACCCGAAGGATGCGCTGGTCAAGTTGCATGCTGACCGCTTGGCGGCAGGTGAAGTAGGCGATTTGATTGTGATGGCGCAAAAGTAGGCGGTCACTGCAACGTCACCGCAAGGTGACCTCGACCCGGCGATTTCGTGGTTCAGAGGTGTTGTCTGGCGTTGCAACCAGCAAATTCTTCTCGCCGTGTGACTCAATCGCTACCCGGTCACTCGCAATTTTGCTGGTCGAGATCAGCAAGTCAGCCACAGACCGGGCGCGTTCCAAACCCAAACGCTCATTGGTCGCGTCGTCACCTGCTGTGTCCGTGTGGCCCGTCACTGAGATGCTGGGCACCGTTCTCTCGCCAATCGCTTTGATCGCGTTTTGCAAAGTGATCTCGGACTCGGGGGTCAGTCGGGCAGTATTCGGCAAGAAATACAACAAAAAACTCACCGGTTTCAGAGGCATGGCGGACAAAGCAGCCTGAAAATCCGCGTTTATTTTTTCCTGTGACACCACATAGGTCTGGCCTGCCGGTGCTGCAAAATTCACGCCCTGGCGGTTGTTTTCCAGCACGGTGGTGTTACCCCGGCTGCTCACTTGCACTCTGCCAAGGCTTCCGTCATCCTCAGCCAAAAGCACCACATACGACATGGGCACGCGCACCGGTGCAGGCGGGGGTGGGCTCGCACAACCCCAAAGCGTTAAAAATGATGCGAAGGCCAGACCGGCAAATGTCAGGCGACGATTTACCGAATGAAAGCCTCCAACAAAGCCTTTGACAAGGCTTTCATTCGAGCCTTCATTGAAGTCTGTCACGCCTTTATGGCTCACAAATCCGCCTCATCCACCTTGGCCAAAAAGCGCGTGCCGCGTACCCCAATGATGCCAGCGGGAGTCTTCACTTGTACCGCTTCAGGCTTCAGTTTTGCAATGACGCCCGAGATGTACTGCAAAGTGCCTTTGCTCAAGGTTGCCAGCAATTTGAAATCGCCTTTGGCGGGCGCAAACACATACTCGTCCACCACGAACACGGTGTTGGGGCCGAAGGACATCAAGGTGTTGTCTTGCAAAGTGACGCCCAGGCTACCGGTTTCACCTGTTTTAAGGACGAAACCGGTGTGCAATGGCATACCCGGCAATGCCGGGGTGGGTTTGCCGTCAATCAGCAAAGTTGCCTCGGTTTGAGCGGTCTTGATAAACCCAATCAAATTGGTGCGCGGCATACTTTGAGCTTGCGCCATAGCGGCGCCCAGACACAGCGCGACAAACACAGCAGCCTGAAGGCGACTTTGTGAAAGGTGGTATCCGAAGAAAGCGGCCATGATGAGACTCCAATTTGTGCCAGACTATGAGGCCTGCGCCAAGGATTCACGCAGTTTGGACACGATGCCCTTGCGGTCAGGCGAGCCAAAAATCGCGCTTCCGGCGACAAAAGTATCTGCGCCAGCATCTGCCACTTGCCGGATATTGTCAAGTTTGACGCCGCCATCCACCTCAAGCCGAATGTCCTTGCCGCAGGCGTCAATGCGCTTGCGGGCCGCCTCAATTTTGCGAAATGCCGAATCGATAAAGCTTTGCCCCCCAAAACCGGGGTTCACGCTCATGATCAAAATCAAGTCCAGGTCGTCGATCACCCAGTCCAGCACGTCCAGCGGCTGGGCTGGGTTGAAAGCCAGGCCCACTTGGCAGCCTGCGGCCTTGATGGCTTGAATGCTGCGGTGCACATGGCCGCTGGCGTCGGGGTGAAAGCTGATCAGGTCGGCCCCAGCTTGCGCAAACGACGCGGCCAGCGCATCCACAGGCTGCACCATCAAATGCACGTCGATCGGCACGGCCACCCCGGCGGCGGTTTTGGCATGGGGTTTCAGAGCGCTGCAAATCATTGGGCCAAAGGTGAGATTGGGCACGTAATGATTGTCCATCACGTCAAAGTGAATCCAGTCGCAGCCGGCGTCAATGACGGACTTCACTTCGTGACCCAGGCAGCTCAAGTCGGCCGCCAAAATGGACGGGGCAATGCGGTAAGGGCTGGATTGGGACATGGGTGATGAGCTTGGCTATAGGGGTTGCTGGGCTGAAATAGGCTTGAATGGGCTTGAAAGGACTTGAATTTTGCAAAAAATTGTCACACTGGCGGGTAGGGGGCTGTCATATTGGCAATTGGCCCAAGGGCCATCCGGCCTACGGGTATTTTCGCAGGGTTGAAACAGTTAGGATGGAGTCATGTCAAAGTACCAGTTTCAAGTCGACGTTGTGCCCCGCTTTCTCATGGCCCAATCCGCGCCCGAGCAGGGTTTGTATGTGTTCGCCTACACCATCAAAATCACCAACAGCGGCGAAGTGGCGGCCCAACTGGTGTCGCGCACCTGGAATGTGAACGACGCCAACGGCCACACCGAAAAAATCAAAGGCCTGGGCGTGGTGGGGCAACAGCCAGTGTTGCAGCCTGGCCAGGCATTTGAATACACCAGTGGCACCCGGTTGATGACGCCCACGGGCACGATGCACGGCAGCTTTTTTTGTGTCGCCGAAGATGGCGAAAAATTTGACGTTGACATCCCCATGTTTGTGCTGGACGCATTGAGCACGGATGGCAGTCGAACGCTGCACTGATGGCACTTTTCGCCCCGCCTCGGCATGATTTGTCCAACCTGCTGGACAGGCTTGACCCAGAGGCGCAGCTGGTCACCCGGCACTTGTGGCTGATTGACTTTTTTGCCTGGGTTCGGGGCGATTCGGCGTCTGTCCCGGCTGCCATTGCCCGGATTGTGCTGTTTTTGGACGCGCTGAACGCCCGCCCCGGCCTGACCGAGCGCGCGCAAGCCTGGTGGCAAACGCTGATGGGCACCCTGGACGCAACGACCCTGCTGGCCGACTACGGCTTTGCCTCACGCCACGCGTTCATGAGCGAGCTGGCTGAGCGCGTGCGCCTGAAGCTGCTGCCCGCCACCCCCGAAACCGTTGACGCCAGCGAACTGTTCCCTCTGGTGCTCAACCATGGGTTTGACGCCCAATGGATAGCGGCCCTGGACGAGTCTTTGCTGCTGCGTTTGAAGTGGCTGCTGCAAATCAACGACGCGGCGGCGTGGTCGCCCGGCAGTGCTATCACCCCATGGCAAAACACCGTGCTGGAGGCACTGACCTTTTGCACCAGCCAGGTGCGGGCGGCTGGGTTTTCGCCCGAACTGCGTTTGCGTATGAGTGCCGGCACGCTGGAGAACGCGCCGTTTCACCAGCTGCCGCACGACTTTGACAAGGTGCGAGACGCGTTTTTGGCCTTGGGGACTTTGGTTGCACCCAATGAAGGTGCCGCGTCCACCCCGGCAAGTAGCGCGGACGACCCGTTGCTGAACGACAACCTGCAAGCCGCCTTGCTGCAATTCAAAGAGCGGCTGGAGCGCTGCCGCCAAGCTTCTGCCACGGTGTATGGCCATTTGCAGGACAACGGCATTTCGGTCAATTTGGTGTTTCGGCTGCGGCAACTGCGCGAACGCCTGCTGCGCATCCGCGCCCTGCTCGATTGCCTGACCTCGGCCAACCCCGCTGCCAGCACGGCGCGCTTGCTGGCGCACCTGGTGACTGTGGGGCAGGAGCGGCGCAGTTTGCGCGCGCTGGTGGCGTCGAATTCGTCGCTGTTGGCGTCCAAAGTGGCCGAACGCAGCTCTGAAACTGGCGAGCACTACATCACCCGCACGAGGGCCGAGTACAACAGCATGTTTTTCAAGGCGGCGGGCGGTGGCGCGGTGACGTCGCTGACCACTTGGCTTAAGTTCCTGTTGGCTGGGGCCGTGTTGTCGCCGTTCTGGGGTGGCTTTTGGGCCAGCATGCTGTATTCCATCAGCTTCATTGGCATTGGCTTGCTGCATTGGACGCTGGCCACCAAACAGCCCGCCATGACAGCCCCAGCAATGGCCGCCAAGCTCAAAGACCTCACCGAACCGCAGGCTTTGACGGTGTTTGTGGACGAGGTCACGCACCTGGTTCGCTCCCAAGTGGTGGCGGTTTTGGGCAATGTGTTGGTGGTGGTACCAGCGGTGCTGTTGATCTCTGCAGCCCTGCAAGCCACCACCCAAAACGCCATGCTGACAGACAAAGAAGCGCATTACGTGCTGCACAGCCTCACCCTGTGGGGGCCGACCTTGCTGTTTGCGGCTTTCACCGGGGTGCTGCTGTTTGCCAGCAGCATCATTGCGGGCTGGGCCGAAAACTGGTTTGTGCTGAACCGCCTGCATTCGGCGCTTTGCTTCAACCCTGGCGTGACGGCTTGGCTAGGCGCAGCGCGGGCGTGTCGCTGGGCCAACTTTTTGCGCGACAACGTGTCCAGTCTAGCGGCCAATATCTCGTTGGGTTTCATGCTGGGTTTAATTCCAGCGTTTGCCGAGTTTTTTGGCTTGGGGCTGCAAGTGCGCCACGTCACGCTGTCGGCGGGTCAATTGGGCGCTGCCATGGCCGCACTGGGCTGGGACGTGTTGCAAACGCCCGCGTTTTGGTGGTGTGCCGCCGCCATTCCACTGATTGGCGCGATGAATTTGATGGTCAGTTTTTACCTGGCGTTTCGATTGGCCTTGCAAGCGCACAACGTCACCGGCGTAGACCGCGCACGCATTCGCGATGCGATTTGGCTAAGATGGCGTAGAGCACCCTTGAGCTTCTTTCGCCCTGAAAAAACCATTGAACCGACCTAGGACTGCCCCCCAGAATGGGTGAATTTGACCTGATTGAGCGTTTTTTCAAACGCGCTACAACCCTGGGCGCAGGCATCGCCCCGGCTGCAGGCGTCGCCCCGGACGAAGGCTTGGCATTAGGCATTGGCGACGACTGCGCCTTGCTGCAACCCCGCCCTGGCACGCAACTGGCTATCAGCAGTGACATGCTGGTCGAAGGGCGGCATTTTTTGTCCACTGTGGACCCGCAAGCCCTGGGCCACAAAGCACTGGCGGTCAACCTGAGCGACTTGGCCGCCTGCGGTGCCAAACCCTTGGCGTTCACCTTGGCGCTGGCCTTGCCGCAGGCGGATGAAACCTGGCTTGCCGGATTTTCAAAGGGCCTGTTTGAGCTGGCCGACGCGCACGGCTGCCTGCTGGTGGGCGGCGACACCACGCGCGGGCCGTTGAACATCTGCATCACCGTGTTTGGCGAAGTTGCGGTCGTCAATGGCCAATCCGCAGCCCTGTTGCGCAGCGGTGCCAAAGCGGGCGACGACCTGTATGTCAGCGGCAATTTAGGCGATGCGCGCATGGCGCTGGAAGTCTTTCGGGGCAATTTGACGGTCAGCGCCGAAGCCTTCGCCCTGGCCCGCGGGCGCATGGAGCGCCCCACTCCGCGCGTGGTGCTGGGCCAAGCCTTGCGCGGCGTGGCAACGGCTGCGATTGACATCAGCGACGGCCTGCTGGGCGATCTGGGTCATATTCTCAAAGCCAGTGGCGTGGGGGCGACGGTGAATGTTCAAATTGCTACTAAATTAGTAGCAAACTATGACCATTTAACGAGAGCTAGAGCCCAATTTGATTATAAAAATAGCCAAAATCCAGTTTTTGACGCTTCAAATACCCAATTTGGGTATATTGAGTCGATTTTGCGCGATTTTGCCCTGAATGGTGGCGATGATTACGAGCTGGCCTTCACCGCGCCGCCCTCCGCGCGCCAAGCCGTCGCAGCTGCTGCCAGCAGTGCCCAAACCGGGGTCACCCGCATTGGCAGCATCGATGCGCAGGCAGGCTTGCGGCTAGTGGATTCACAAGGGCAGGTCGTGCCCAACCGAGGAGTTTCTTTTGACCACTTTGCGTGATTTGTTGTTGACCTGGACCCGGGCCGCTCTGTCGGCGCTGCCAGCAATACCTGCCCTGCCCGCCTTACCAGCCTTGCCTACTTCGGCTGGCTTGGTGATTTTGATCATTTCAGTCCCGCTTTCTGCCTCGCTGGCAAACGCTCAAACGCCTGTAGCAAGCGGCCAAGTCATTGCACCTGCGGCCAGTCAAGCGGTTACCAATCGCTACACCCGCATCCCCCGCACCCCCGACGGCATTGGCAAAAAGTACATGAACCGCGAAATCGCCGGGGCGATGGGCTGGCAGGCGGCGGCTTGGCTGGAGCGTGAAGAGCGCGAGCAAGAAGAGCGCGGCGATTTGCTGCTGCGCGAGCTGGGCCTCAAAGCGGGCATGACGGTGGCCGATGTGGGCGCTGGCACTGGCTACTACGCGCGGCGCATGGCCCCGCTGGTGGGGTCCAGCGGCCAGGTGTTGGCGGTGGACGTGCAACCCGAAATGATTGAAATGCTCACCGCCTTGGCCAAAAAGGCTGGGCTGAACAACATCAAACCTGTGCTGGGCGAAGTGGACAACGTGAAGCTGGCAGACGCCAGCGTGGACCTGGCCATCATAGTGGACGTGTACCACGAGCTGGAATTTCCGTTTGAGGTCATGCAAAGCCTGGTGCGCGCGCTCAAACCCGACGGCCAGGTGGTGTTTGTCGAGTACCGCGCCGAAGACCCGCGTGTGCCCATCAAGGCGCTGCACAAAATGAGTGAATTGCAAATTCGCCTGGAAGCCGCGCCGCACGGCTTGGTGTTTGAACGCACGGCGCGCACCTTGCCGTGGCAGCACGTGGTGATTTTCAGGAAAAAGCGTTGAAATTTGGAAAAAAGAACCTGCAGGTTCTTTTTTTCGAAAGTAGGCCAAAAATGACCAAATTATCATTAAAATAGGGCTCTAGCTCTCGAATAATATCAATAGTTTGCTATGTTTAATATAGCGTCAATCAGTTTCGATCATTGCTGCAATCCGAGCTCGTTCATTGGTAAATTGCAACTGCAACCCCAGGTTTTCATTTGACTTCTCCCACGCCATCCCCATTGCCCTCGGCCCTCGCCACTGACGGCCCTTCCACAGACGCCATCGCCACGGTGGACGCGCGGCATGCGTCGCCAAACGCGCTGACCCCACCCATCCGGGCGACGATGCGCTTCATGTTCAAACACCCAGCGCACCTCATCGCCCTGGGTTTTGGCTCGGGTTTAAGCCCCTTTGCGCCCGGAACGGCGGGCACTTTGTGGGCTTGGGTGGCGTTTTTGCTGTTGCAAAGTTGGGGCCTGACTGATGTGCACTGGGCGCTGTTGATTGGCGCGTCCATCCCGCTGGGCTGGTGGGCCAGCACAGTGACGGCCCGTAACCTGGGCGTGCTGGACCCCGGCTCTATCGTGTGGGACGAAGTGGTCGCCTTCTGGCTGGTGCTGTGGCTGCTCACGCCTGCGGGCTTTTGGGCGCAACTGGCCGCGTTCGCCTTGTTTCGCTACTTCGATGCGGCCAAGCCGGGGCCGGTGGCTTGGGCTGACCAACTGTTTCATGGTGTCAACCCACAAACCGACGCCAGGGCCTGGGCCAAAGCGGGTTTTGGCATCATGCTTGACGATTTGGTGGCAGCGGGCTGTGCGTTGTTGGTGATCGCGATTTGGAGGTTTATGTGACGGGTTTTGAATCGACTGGGGCCAGCGCTGAACATGCGGCGAAGCAATTGGCCAATTTGCTCATCCAAAAAAACTGGCAAATGGCTACTGCTGAAAGCTGCACGGGCGGCATGATTGCTGCGGCTTGCACCGATTTGAGTGGCTCCAGCGCCTGGTTTGAACGCGGTTTTGTGACCTATTCAAACGCTTCCAAAATGGAATCGCTGGGAGTGGCTGCCAGTGTGCTGGCAGAGCACGGCGCGGTCAGCGAGCCCGTGGCGCGCGCCATGGCGCAAGGCGCTTTGGCCTACTCGCGGGCGCAGGTGGCAGTGGCGGTCACGGGGGTGGCGGGGCCGACGGGGGGCAGCTCAGCCAAACCCGTGGGCACCGTCTGGTTTGGCTTTGCCACGCCACAAGGTGTTGTCAGTGAAACCTGCCGTTTTGACGGCGACCGTGCCGCAGTGCGCCAAGCCACCGTGCAGCATGCCCTGCAGCGCTTGGTGGAACTGGTTTCACCTCAAGCGTAGAAAACTCAAGCGTAAGTTATCCAATCGGCGTGGTCAGCGCCGTCAAAATGCGCCAAGGTGTTGTAGGTCACCAGCATGTGGCGCTTGGGGGTGAAGGCAAACTCTGTCACCGACGCGTTGCGAATGCGCAGGTTCAGCTCAATCGTGGTTTCTGGTGCGGTGCCCAAAACATGGCCCACGGCGGTTGAAATCGGCCCCCCGCTCGAGACCATCAGCACATTGCCGCTGTGCTGGCTGCGCACATGCTCCAGGGCGCTGGTGACGCCGTGCACAAATTCGGCGTAACTGGGCATGCCTTTGGGGCTGACCACGCCGTTCATCCACTGGGTCAGGCCGTCGCGCAAAATTCTGAAATGCTCGCGGTACAACTCGGGCGTGTTGGGTTTGGGCAGCGGCTCTGGGTGAATGGCGGCTATCACTGCTGCGCTGTCGTATTCATTCAGACCGGGCCATGACAGGGTGGGCAGGGCGGCCACGTCAGCGCCTTGCAAAACGCCGGCCAGGGTTTGGGTTTGGCGTTTGAGCGTGCCGACCAGCGCGGCGTCAAACGTCAGGCCTTTGGATCGCCAATACTCGCCCAGGCGCAGGCTTTGGCGTTGACCGAGCTCGCTTAAATTGTCGTAATCATCAGCCCCAAAAGAGGCTTGGCCGTGGCGTACCAGGTAGAGTGTTCCCATGGGCGGATTGGAACAAATCCGCTTGCGAACCCGAGTCGCTCAAGCGACGAAATTGCAAGAATCTCCACGAAATTGCGATGTGACTGTTGCATTCAACCACCAGCTTCACAGCATTCAAGGCCTTCGCTGAAAAACGTCAGCCGCCAAGGCAACCCCCGCCATGACCAAGCCAATGGCCAGTATCGCGCCTGCGCTTAAGGGCTCATTCAACAGCCAAGCGCCACCCACGCCTGTGAACAAAGGCACCAATGCTGCCGACAGCGAACCCCGAGCGGCACCCAGCCGAGCCACCGCCGCCATGTAAATCGCCATGCCGATCAGGCCCGCCACAATGCCCTGGCCCAAAGCCTGCACGGCGATGTCTTGCCACGGCGCGGTGAACAGCTTGGGTGCGCCGACAGTCAGCAAAATCGGAATCAACATCAGGCTGGACCAAAAGTTGATCAGCGCAGCACCTTGCCATGGCGTGAGACCACTGGCGCGAAACGCCAGCGTGTGCGCCGCCCACATGATGGCCGCCAGCAAAAACAAAATGTCGCCGCGCCAGGTGGCGTCCAAATTGGCAATCGCAGCCAAGCCAAACACCAGCAGGCCAACAAAGATGAGGGCCAACCCCGCCCAGCGCACGCGGCTGACCTTGTCACCTAAAAACACCACCGCTGCCAAGGCGGTGAAAAGCGGC
>JANPCR010000175.1:0-22975 GCA_031431035.1 Rhodoferax sp. | reverse complement strand
GTTGAACAGGCGGGCCTGTTGGGCCGCGCGTGGGATTCGATTCGGTTGTGGGTGAAGTAATGCAGGCCTGACGAGGGAGCGCCTTGGGCCCGCCTAGGTCGCGCCTGGAATAGGCACAGCATGTACTTGGCTAAAGCGAGTTTTCACAATCTCATATCACCGGTGATATGAGATTGTGAAAAACAGGGTGAAAGCGCCGAATTTTTAATAAAATCGGCCTCTAGCTCTCGAGTTATATAGATAGTTTGCTATTTAAAATATAGCAAACCACCTTTCGCACATCAGTACGACTTCGGTGCTGCGCCTCTGCCGCTATTTCAAAAACCCGATCCCCCGGTTTTCTCGAACCTCGGGTTTGATGCGGTGTTCTGCTTGCAGTTGCTCAATGAATTCCAGGGGCTCCAGCGCCGAATCCAAAATCACCGCTTGGCGCTTCACCGCAGCAAAGTCGCCTGGGCAAAGCTGGTCCATCAACGCCAGCTTGCTCTGAATCTCGGGCGTCATCAGGCTGGCGTCGCCGCCCAAGGCTTCGACCACGAACATTTTTTCACGCTGCTGCGCGGTCAAGGGCATGAACTTGATTTTGAAAGTGAAACGGCGCAGCGCGGCCTGGTCCAGCCGATCCAGCAGGTTGGTGGTGCAAATGAAAATGCCGTTGTAGCGCTCCATGCCTTGCAGCATTTCGTTCACCTCGGTCACTTCATAGGTGCGTTGCGCGCCTCGGCGATCCATCAAAAAGCTGTCGGCTTCGTCCAGCAGCAGCACGGCTTTTTCAGCCTCGGCTTCGCGGAACATGGCGGCCATTTGCTGCTCGGTTTCGCCGACAAACTTGCTCATCAGGTCGCTGGCCTGTTTGATGATGAGCGGGCGCTCCAGCGCGGTGGCAATGTGCTCGCCCAGCGCCGTTTTGCCTGTGCCCGGTGCGCCATAGAAGCACAGGGCACCGTGGCCACGGGACTTCAGCGCCTCCACAATACGCGGCACTTCATAGCGGCTTTCAGTGTTCAGCATCGACAAGTCGTACTGTGTCACCATGCGCCGCGCGGGTGGCAGCTCAGCCCGGTTGCCCAAGGCCATGTCAGCGTTTTTAAGCTGGCGCTCAATCAGCTTTTCGAGCGGTGAAATGGTGACTGCAGTGGCGGCAGTTGTTGCACCTTGAGTTGCTTCTTTGCCAGGCTCTGCAGTGGTCAGCGCCGTGGTGACCAAAGGATCAAGCGTTTCGTCAGGCACGCCCACCAAGCCTGCAAAGCGCACCGCCGTGCGGATCTGCGCGGGCGTGAGGCCCTTGCGCGAGGTGAGTTTGGCGACAAAGGTGTCGGACACCGCCAGGCCTTCCAGCGTTTTGCGCACCACGCCTTCGCGCGCGCCGGGCGGGGGCGACTTCAGCTCCAGGTGGTAGGCAAAGCGCCGCCGAAACGCCGGGTCAATCTGCTCGATGCGGTTGGTCACCCAAATCGTGGGTACCGTGTTGGACTCCAAAATCTGGTTGACCCAGGCTTTGCCATTCACGCTGCCCGTGCCCGGCGCGGCCACTTGCTCGGCGCGTGCCAGCATTTGCGCGGCTTCGTTGGAGATCGGCGGAAACACGTCTTCCACCTCGTCAAACAACAAAGCGGCTTGGGCGCTGCCCTTCAAAAAAACCTGCGCAATTTGCAAAGACCGGTAGCGGTCGCGCCCGCTTAATGAATTGCCGTCACGGTCTGCGTATTCAACCTCGTACAGCTCCAAATTGGCCGCTTGCGCGACCACCTTGGCCAGCTCGGTTTTGCCCGTGCCGGGTGGGCCATACAGCAAAATGTTCACACCCGATTCTTTGCGTGCCACGGCGTTGCCAATCAGGCGGCACAGCACGTCAGCATCTTCTTTGACGTAAGAAAAATCGTTGACAGTCAGTTGGCTTTTGCTGGATGGGCGGGTGAAAACCGCCATCAGCTCGGCTTGGTCGCGGTACTCGCGCATCAAAACGGGGGGCAGCTTTTCGCTGACTTTCATCAGGTCGGCCAGGTCGGTGATGTTGTGTTCGGAAATTAAATTCTCGACCATGCCAATGCGCTCCAGGCGCGAACCAGCTCGCAGCGCTTCGCCGACTTCAGACGCTTTGACGCCCGCCACTTCGGCGATGGCCGCATAGGCTTCGGGCGCGTTGTTGACCTTGAACTCAACCAAAATACTGCGCAAGTCTCGCTGGTAGCGCGCCAACGTGCCGTACAGCAGCAACGCGCGCTCGGCTTTGTTCAATTGCAGCAAACCGGCCAGCGCGTCGATGTTTTTTTCGACTAGGGTGGATTGCTTTTTCAGCAAATGGGTCAGCCAGTCGCCGGTGACGGACAGGAGGCTGATCAAATCTTTGGGCTGGTCTTTGGCGTACTCGTCCAAGTAAAGGAACAGTGTGCCCTCTTCATAGGGGCCGCGCCAAATGCCGTACTTGGCCAAAAAGTCGGGGCCGCTCAGGGCTTCGTGACCGCGCCAATTCTCATTGGTGGCGCAGCGGCGGCCCAAAAACTCGCGCACACGGGCCAACACAGACAGCGGCCACACCAAATGCCGCCCTGAGAGCGAAATCAAACTGTTCAAGTCGCGCCGCGCATTGAACGTGGCGCCTTGGCGCACAGCCAATGTCAGCACAAAATGTGAACACATCAGGTCCAGCACGGGGGCATCTTTGAGCCCTGGCGAGGCCAGACTATTCGCGCCGACTGCAGCTGCCAACAAACGCTTGACCATCAAGACCTCCTGATAATGCGAAGAACCCTTAAGTTTGAAACGCGACACCAGACCCATCCCATCACCCTCTGGTTTTACCTTAACGCAGTCCGGGCCGACTTGGAAGACATGCATTGTGAAATCTGCAACACTTGTGCCAAATGATTCACCTAAAAAACATCCAGGACGCGGCAAAAAGGCTGCAAGGGCAAATTTTGAACACCCCGTGCGTGGCGTCCAAAACCTTGTCAGACATCACCGGGGCCGAAGTTTTTCTTAAATTCGAGAACCTGCAATTCACCTCGTCGTTCAAAGAGCGGGGCGCCTGCAACAAACTGGTGCAAATCACCAACCCGCAAGACGGTGTGGTGGCCATGAGTGCGGGCAACCACGCGCAAGGCGTGGCTTACCATGCCCAGCGCCTTGGCATGCGGGCCGTTATCGTGATGCCTCGCTTCACGCCGGGCGTCAAAATTGAGCGAACCCGCGGTTTTGGTGCCGAAATCGTGCTGCATGGCGACACCCTGGACGAAGCCCGTGGCCACGCGCTGACACTGGCCAAGGCCCAGGGCTTGACCTTTGTTCATCCCTATGACGACACCGACATCGTGACCGGCCAAGGCACCGTCGCGCTGGAAATGCTCCACGAGGTTCCAGACATTGACACCTTGATCGTTGCCGTGGGTGGCGGCGGTTTGATTGCGGGCATGGCGACGGCGGCCAAAGCCATCAAGCCGGGGATTGAAGTGGTGGGGGTGCAAACCACGCGTTTTCCGGGCATGTTCAACGCCATCAAAGGCACGCAGCACCCTCAGGGGAGCAACAGCATAGCCGAGGGCATCGCGGTGGGAACACCCGGTGAAATTGCCAAAGAAATCGTCAAACGCCTGGTCGATGACTTTGTTTTGGTCGATGAAGGCGACATCGAGCAGGCGATTGTGATGCTGCTGGAAGTTGAGAAAACGCTGGTCGAAGGCGCGGGCGCTGCGGGTCTGGCCGCCCTATTGAAATACCCCGAGCGGTTTAGAGGCAAAAAAGTCGGCCTGGTGCTGTGCGGCGGCAATATTGACCCGATGCTGTTGGCGTCGATCATTGAGCGCGGCATGGTGCGTGCGGGGCGGCTGGCGCGCATTCGGGTCAGCGCACGCGACGTGCCGGGGTCGCTGGCCACCATCACCGCCACCGTGGCCCAAGCGGGTGCCAATATTGACGAGGTGCACCACCAACGCGCTTTCACCACGCTGGCCGCGCAAAACGTCGAAATTGAGCTGGTGATTCAAACCCGCAACCGCGCCCACATTGCCGATGTTTTGGCGCAACTGCAAAAGTCGGGATTTGAAGCCCAAATGCTTTGAAATTGGCATTTGGGATGACTTGGGGACAAGTATGGCCATGCCTTTGAACATAATTACAGGCTATGGACACACAAACCCTTCAAGATGCCATTCCAGCCTATTTCGCACCTTGGATTCAAGAGATGCAAATGGTTGTAGAGACCTTTGGAGAAAGCAGCGTCACGCTCAGGTTGCCCCTAAGCCCGCGTTTGTCGCGCACAGGCAACCAACTGTGTGGCCAAGCTCTGATGGCCGCTGCCGACACCGCCATGGTTTTGACCTTAATCAATTACTTTGGCGAACTCAAACCCTGCACCACGGTGCAACTCAACACGGTTTTTCTGCGCCCCGTGACCGATCAAGATTGCCTGGTCACGGCCCGGCTGATCCGCTCGGGCCGGTCGCTGGCCTTTGGTGAAATCGACATTCGAGGCGCCAATGACGGTAAAAGCGTATGCCGTGCAACCACCACGTTTGCCATGCTGCAAGAGGCCAAGCCTTACGAGGCCGCTCCAAAAAGGTAAAATCTTGCATTACCCTTGCAGAATTTCCGAAAGAATCACCATGTCAGCACCTGCCAAAAGTCACCCGACCGGCCACGCGCCCCACACCGCAGCCAGCAACGGCGCTGACCATGCAGTCGAGCCCATGGAAGCCACCGAAGCCATCGTTCCGATGATTCCGATCGTCTTACCCATCGTGGGCGGTGTTTTGATGTTCTTGTTGGCTTTTATCGCGGTTTCAATGGCTTGAAATGGTCTGAAGCGGCCTGAAATTGCGCTTATCGCGGCTTGAAACAACTCCAGTCGGCTCGAAGCGCCGTCGCTTGAATCCGTAGGCGGCCTGGAAGGGCGAGTTGGGCAGCTACGCGAATGTCCCCCGGCCTTCGGCCTCCTCCTTTATTTCGCTGCGCCACCCAACCCACCCTCCCAGGCTGTGGCGTCCTTTGGTATTTGACGGTTGGACTGCCCCTAACCTCAACTCAGACGGTTGGTGCGGCATTCAGTGCAGCGGCATCAAGGAGGAGGCCATAGGCCGGGGGACAGCCGCGGAACTGAGTGCCGCGCCAATCGGCGACGCCAACGGGCCGCGCCCCTCCAAGACTCTCGCCGCCCTAAATCCCGTGTGCAGCGCGCATCAATCGAATACCTTTTCCATCACTCCCTACCCACTAACTCCGACATAAACCTATGCAAGTTTTGCATATCTTTTGGCAGTAATTGGTTGGTAACTGAGCCCTGAGTTCATAAAATCGTCATCCCGACAACGGATTCGACGGTTTGAGAACCCGCCTTCCAGCCCTGAAATCGCTTTCTCCAAGTCCTGCGACTTTGAAAAAACGATTTTTAAACTAGGAGCTTTTTTATGAACTCACCCGTGATGAAAGGCTTGAATCTTCAAGCCCCAAGTTATGTCAAAAATGCGAATTTGATCGCCTGGGTTGCCGACATGGCGGCCCTGACGCAGCCCGACGCCATCCATTGGTGCGACGGCTCGCAAGCTGAATACGTCCGGCTGTGCCAGTTGCTGGTGGATTCGGGTGTGTTTAAAAAGCTCAACCCGGCCAAGCGCCCCAACAGCTTTTTGGCTTTGTCGGACCCGAATGACGTGGCCCGGGTCGAAGACCGCACTTACATTTGCTCGGAAAAACAAGAAAACGCTGGCCCCACCAACAACTGGGTCGCCCCTGCGGACATGCGCGCCACCTTGCAAACGGGCACGGCCACTACCAAAGCGCTGTTTGACGGCTGCATGCGCGGGCGCACCATGTACGTGGTGCCATTTTCTATGGGCCCGCTAGGCAGCCCGATTGCCCACATTGGCGTTGAGCTGTCAGACAGCCCCTACGTTGCAGTCAACATGAAAATCATGACGCGCATGGGCCGCGCCGTGTACGACGTGCTGGGCGATGGCCTGGACGGAAAAGGCGCTTTTGTGCCGTGCATTCACACCGTGGGCGCGCCACTAGAGCCAGGCCAGAAAGACGTGCGCTGGCCTTGCAACACCACCAAGTACATCGTTCATTACCCCGAAACCCGCGAAATCTGGAGCTATGGCTCAGGTTACGGTGGCAACGCGCTGTTGGGCAAAAAGTGTTTTGCCCTGCGCATTGCATCCAACATGGGCAGAGCGGCCTCAGAGGGGCCCTCCGGTAGCCCGGGTTGGCTGGCCGAGCACATGCTGATTTTGGGTGTGACGAAGCCCGCACAGCCTGGTCAACCTGGCAAAAAATACCACGTTGCCGCCGCGTTCCCAAGCGCCTGTGGCAAAACCAACTTCTCCATGCTGGTGCCGCCCGCTGGTTTTGACGGCTGGAAAGTCACCACCATTGGCGACGATATCGCCTGGATCAAACCCGGTGCCGATGGCAAGCTCTACGCCATCAACCCCGAAGCCGGTTACTTTGGTGTCGCCCCTGGCACCAACATGCTGACCAACCCCAACTGCATGTTGAGCCTGAACAAAGACGTGATTTTTACCAACGTCGCGCTCACGGATGACGGCGACGTGTGGTGGGAAGGCCTGGAGCACGACAGTGGCAGCCTGCCCGCGCATTTGATCGACTGGCAAGGCAAAGACTGGACCCCCGCCATCGCCAAAGAGACCGGTGCCAAAGCTGCGCACCCCAATTCACGCTTTACCGTGGCCGCCACCAACAACCCGGCACTTGACCCGGCTTGGGACGATCCCAAAGGCGTGCCGATTGACGCTTTCATATTTGGCGGACGCCGCTCCACCACCGTGCCCCTGGTCAGCCAGGGCCGCAATTGGGTGGAAGGTGTTTACATGGCCGCCACCATGGGCTCTGAGACAACCGCCGCCATCGCCGGCCAGCAAGGCGTGGTGCGCCGCGACCCATTTGCCATGATCGCCTTCACCGGCTACAACATGAGCGACTATTTTCAGCATTGGCTCACCATGGGCGAGAAACTGGCTGCAAAAGGTGCCACGTTACCCGCCATTTTCTGCACTAACTGGTTCAGAAAAGGCGCAGACGGCAAATTTGTCTGGCCTGGCTACGGCGAAAACATGCGGGTTTTGAAGTGGATGATTGACCGCATTGAAGGCACAGCCGCCGGAGTCGACCAGCCTTTTGGCGTGAGCCCCGCCTACGAAGAACTCAACTGGACTGGTTTGAACTTCACGAAAGACCAGTTCAACACCGTCACCAGCTTCGACAAAGCCGCCTGGACGGCAGAGCTGAAGCTCCACACCGAACTGTTCGCTCAGCTGAAACACCACCTGCCGCAAGAGCTGGAAGCCACGCGGTTGAAGTTGGAGCAGCGGCTGGCGGCTTAATTTCTGTCTTGCGCCTTGGGCGGCTGGAGAAGCAAGCACGGCCGCTTGGAACATAAAAAAAGCCACCGGTCCCGGTGGCTTTTTGCCGTCTACTTTGCGGCAGTTTGTCGGCTTGGTTTTGAAGATTTACCTGCGCAGACGCTCAAACGTACCGCAAATACCGCTTGTTCGCTGGCATCTCGGCGCTCAGGCGCTCCAGCGTGGCCGAGGGTTCGCGAAGGTCAAGCCGGGGATTTTGCGAAGTTTGGACGGCTTTTTCAGCTTGCAGCGTTTGTAAATCCAGCGATTGCTCAAAACGCAATTTCGCGGCCTGGTACTCCGCCATCACGCGCGGGTCGTCCAGGGCGCTTTGCCAAAAGGCATCTTCTTCGCGTGCGTTGGCACTGCGCAGCGCATAGGCCTTGTAGCCTGCGATCATGTTGCGCGCGGTTTGTTTGGCAACCGGCGCCAATAGGCCAATCGCTGTAAAGGCAACCGCCCACAAGGCGACCCATGCGGCGAGCAAATGACCGTCTGCCCAGGAGTCGATCAATCGATCTGCCACCACCACAAATGCCGCTACCACTGCCGCCAACAACATGGCCGCCAGCGTGCGCGCTGAGTTGAAGTTCTGGCGAATTTCGCCAATGGCTGCCACCGCCGCTTCAATGCGCTGGACGCCAGGGTGCTCTAAGGCGTAGTCAATGTGTACAAAACTGGTCATGGTGATTTACCTTTCTTTCTCTGATAACACCGTCGGAATGCAACGGCATGGAGCGAATATTAGGGTAAATACTCATGTTGTTCCAATTTAGATTGGTGATTGACGACATTCACGGCAGTGATTCCCTCGTGGTTTTTGTCATAATTGCGCATGAGTCAAGTCAACTTTCGCACCATTGACCTGAACCTGCTGCGGGTGTTTGACGAGGTCATGACCGAGCGCAGCCTGACCCGCGCCGCGCACAACCTGGCGCTGACCCAGCCTGCCGTGAGCAACGCCATGCGCCGCCTGCGCGAGACTTTGGGCGACGACTTGCTGAAGCGGAAAGGCCAGATTTTGGAGGCCACTCCCCTGGCGCTGACGCTTTGGCCTGCGGTGCGTGACGCATTGGCCGGTTTGCACAGCGCCCTGGTGCCACAAAATTTTGACCCGAGCACGGCCACCAACACCTTTGTACTGGCCATGGCCGACGCCACCGCCGCCGAGCTGGTGCCCGGTCTGGTGGAGGTGATGGAACGCGAAGCGCCCGGTGTGTCGGCCCGGGTCGTGCCACTGACCACGCGCGACCCCCGGCGTATGCTGGAAGAAGGCAGCGCGGACCTGGCGCTGGGCTACTTTCCGGCGGCGCTGGCTGACCTGACCGCTCGCGCGCAGGTAGGCAAAGGTGTGGCGTTTGCGCACCAGCGCCTGTATGACGGCGCTTACGTGTGCGTGATGCGCCAGGGCCACCCTTTGGCCTCGGGCCCACTCACGCTGAAGCGCTTTTGTAACGCGCGGCACCTGCTGGTCAGCTTTTCGGGGCGGCCTTTTGGCTTTATTGATGAAGCTCTGGCCTCATTAGGCGAAAAACGCCGCGTGGTGCTGACGGTGAACCAATTTTTCACAGCGGGGCGGGTGGTGGCCAATTCCAACTTGCTCACCGTGTTGCCGCGCCATTTTCTTGGCGTGACCAACATTGCCGACCAACTGGTGCTGCGCGACCTGCCCTTTGCCGTCCCCACAGTGCATGTGGACTCGCTGTGGCACCATCGATTTGACGGCGACGGCGCCCACGTGTGGCTGCGTTCAACCTTGCTGGCTTTGGCCCAGGCAGTTTTCAAGGAATGATTTGGCAACTTGACCAGGCCGCCCGGCACAGCCGTTCTGCCACGACAGTTTTCCACCCCTCTCATGACTTGCAAGATTCAACTGTTAAGCGATTTGCACCTGGAGGTGCACCCGCACTTCGTCCCCACCCCCGCGCCAGGCGCCGATGTGCTGGTGCTGGCGGGCGATGTGGGCTCGTACCAGCCGGGCTCCAAATTAACTGACTCTGACTTCGGCCTGGCGCGTTTTTCGCCGCACAACGGCTGGCCCACGCCGGTCATTTACGTGCCGGGCAACCACGAATACGACATGCTGGACTTTGACGCCACCCACCTGTGCCTGCGTGAGACCTGCCAGCGCCTGGGTCTGATTTGGCTGGAGCGCGAGGTGCTCACCCTGCATGACGTGCTGGGCACCCGTTCGCTGCGCACCCCGTCGCCCAATGACCAGCCGCTGCGCTTTGTTGGCACCACCTTGTGGACTGACTTTGACGCCCTTGGCCCCACCGACGAGCAGGCCGCCAAGTCCGTCAACGCCCTGGCCGACCAGTTAAAAGCCCGCGAAAAGGCTTTTCGGGCGGCGAATTTTTACCTTAAAAAAGCTGGCACCACGCGCCACGGCACGCCCTGGCTGGCCGAGGGGTTGCGCGAGCAAGCGCTGGTCTGCCAAACCTGGTTGCGCCAGGCGCTGGCCGAGCCGTTTGACGGCATCACCGTGGCCGTTACCCACTTTGCGCCCAGCCTCAAAAGCAGCGATCCGCGCTATGGCATGACGCCCGGCACCGCCGGTTTTTGCAATGCGCTGGACGAGCTGCTGCCCCAAGCGAACCTGTGGCTGCACGGCCACCTGCATTCGCCCAGTGATTACCGCGTGGGCGGCTGCCGCGTGGTGGCGAACCCGCTGGGTTATGTGCGCAAAAATGAGCAAGCGGCGTTTTTGCCGACGTGTTTGATCACGGTGTGAGCTGGGGTGAGTTTTGAAGAGGGTTGGTGAGAGTTCATATCACCGGTGATATCAGATTTTGCAAATCGGTGAAATTTGCCATTTTCATGATAAAAATGACCTCTAGCTCCCGAATAATATCAATAGTTCGCTATATAAAATATAGCAACTACGAGCTGACCTGAAATGCCTTGAAAATACCGCGCCCGACTTTGAAGTTCCGATCTGACTTTCACCTTTGCCACCTCAGGAGATTGCCTTGAACGTTGACCCAAAACCGACTCCTTCCGCGCCATCTGGTGCAGCGCAATCTGCCTCGCCCGCCCGCATGGCGCTGGTGTGGCCCGCCCGTGCGCACCTGGCCAGTTACGTGGCGGCGCTAGAGCGCGGTTGGTCGCCCAACAACTTGCGGCCTGAAGCGGGCCGTGAAGAGTTGGTGCAAATTCAGGCCGATCCTGATGCCTTTTTGGCCACAATGGTGGACATCGAAGGCCGTGGCGCACCGGTCAAACAACCGAACGGCTCCTTCGTGCAGCGCCTGCCGGGTTACCGCCGCTGGATGTGGGCGACCAGTGACGTCGAAGGGATGGCAGGCGACGCAGCAGGTGAATTTTGCGGCAGCATCGGTTTCAGGTGGCAAAAGGGCAGTAACGCGCTGCCGCCCTACTGTCTGGGCCATATTGGCTATGCCGTGGTGCCCTGGCAGCAGCGCCGCGGTTACGCCACCCAGGCCTTGGCGCAGTTGCTGCGCGAGGCGCCAAAGCAGGGGCTGACGTATGTGGAAATCACCACTGATCCCGACAACAAGCTCTCGCAGCAAGTGATTTTGGCCAATGGCGGGTTTTTGGTTGAAGAATTCATCTCCTCGGCAGAATCGGGTGGGCATAAAGAGCTGCGGTTTCGGGTTGATTTGCTGCCGTAGGCTTCAATGCGAAGCTGATCGCAAGCTGGGCAGGCCGTAACCCGGCCTGCACGCCGGGCGACTTGATCTGCATCAACAAGCCTTTTCCGCGCTTGGGCTAGAGTGAGGCCCATCACCCATTTGGAGCCGCCATGAAAATTCTTCTTGCCGTTGACGGCAGTAGTTACACCAAAAAAATGCTGGCCTATGTCACCACGCATTCTGATTTGTTCACCGCGCAAAACGATTTCACGGTGTTCACCATGCGCCCCTCGTTTCCGGATCGGGCGATCAAAGTGGTGGGCAAAGGCGTGGTGGACGAGTACCACGTGGAAGAGGCCGAAAAGATCATCGCGCCGGTGACCAAATTTTTGCTGCGCCACGATATTGACGCCAAAAGCAGCTGGAAAGCAGGCGATGTGGGCGCGGGCATTGCGCGCGTTGCCGAGAGCCAAAAGTTCGACCTGGTGGTGATGGGTTCGCACGGTCACGGGGCCATCGCCAGCCTGGTGATGGGGTCGGTTGCGACCCAGGTGTTGGCACATTGCAAGGTGCCGTTGTTGTTGGTGCGCTGAGTTCTCGATAGTTCACGTTTTTCGTGCAGTTGGGAGTCTTACCTAGGATCGATTCGTGGGTAGGAACAGGCCGACGGCGCACTCAGCTCCGCGGCTGTCCCCCACGGCGGCTTAGGGCCGCCTGTTCCTCCTTGATGCCGCTGCGCTGAATGCGCCATCGACCTGTTCCTGTTGAATGGGGCTGAGGTCACTGGCCCCCGAATCCAAGTTCATTGTCTAGAACCAACGGTAGTCGCAGATGCTGGGGTGAATAGCGCAGCGGCATCAAGGAGGAGCCCGCAGGGCGGGGGACAGCCGCGGAGCTATTTGCCCCGGCGTCTGCGGCGGGTCAAACTCGCGCAGTCGTTTTCAGACGACCCAAAGAGGCGCAACTCAAGCCCAGCCCGCATCCACCTTAAATTCCTGCGCTGTGCACATGGCAGCGTCGGCAGACGCCAAAAAGAGCACCATGCGGGCCACGTCGCCGGCCAGCAGTTTGTCGGGCAGGCACTGGTTTCGCTTGATGGCTTCTTCCCCTTCGGCGTTCAGCCAAAGCTTGATCTGGCGCTCGGTCATCACCCAGCCGGGCGACACGGTGTTGACGCGGATGCGGTGCGGGCCCAGGCTGCCCGCCAGCCCGCGCGTGAGGCCATTGACGGACGACTTGGCAATCGCGTAGCAGGGGAATTCTCTGCCCTTGGTTTGCCAGCCGGTCGAACCCAAGTTGATGATCGAACCGCCGCCCAGGCGCTTCATACCGGGCACGACCGACTGAATTGCAAAAAACGCGGGCCGTTGGTTAACGGCCATGCGCTCGTCCCAGTAGTCGGGGGTGACTTCCTCCAGCGTGTGGCGGTCGTCGCGGGCCACGTTGTTGACCAGGCAGGCAAAGTCGCCCACATCGGCCGTCGCCTGCCCAATGGCGGTTTGCAGCGCGGCCACATCGCGCACGTCGCAGTGGCGAAACCACGGCTTGGCGTCACCGGCAGCGGCGACTTTTTGCACCAGCGCCTCGCTGTCAGCCTGCGCAAAGTCCACAAAGGCCACCTGCGCGCCTTGCTCGGCAAAGGCCTCGACCATGGCCGCGCCAATGCCGCTGCCACCTCCGGTGATGAAAACCCGTGCGCCTTGCAGGCTGGGGAAGCGGGCGAGAAGCTGCTGGTTGGCGATCAACGCTGAGGTTTTGGTTTCAGCTTCGGCTGGGGTCGGAATGGAGAGCGACTTGGGTTTTGAAGTGGGCATGGCAGTGACACCGGGTGTAAGTTGCAGAATGACAGCTAGATTGTCGGTTCTGCGCACCGATGCAATGGCGTTTGCTTTTAGGTAAAATTGCTATTATAAGCATAGCAACAAATCCATATTCCACGAGAGCTAGAGGCCTATTTCATTCAAATTTTGTCACTTTTGACATCAAAATAGAAAAAAAGAACCTGCAGGTTAATTATTGCCTCAAAACGCCTTTTGCGGCTTGTTGCAGCGCTTGGGTCAACGAATCGAGCACAGCGGAATCCAACTTCCAGCAGTGCCAATACAGCGACACGGGCAGCGCATATCCAGGCGACAAATTCACCAGTTGGCCGTTGGCCAGCAAGTCCGCCACCAAGAGCTCGGGCACCACGCTGGCCCCCCAACCGGCCAACACGGCGCGCACCTGGCCTTCTGAACTGGGGACAAAACGCTGGCTTAAATTCACCCGCTTCAAACCAAAGGCTTTGCTTACAAATTCAGCCTGCAAATCGTCCTTGCGGTTGAAAGCGATGAAGGGCAGGCCTCGAAAATTGTGTTTGGTAAGGCCTTCTGGACAATGCGCTTGGGCATAGGGGGTGCTGGCCACGGCGACATAGTTCATGGCCCCCAAGGGCAGCACCTTGCAGCCGCGCAGAGCCTGCTTCAGCGTGGTGACGCAACCCAGCACCTGGCCTTCGCGCAGCCAGCCGTGGGTGAAGTCCTGGTCGTCGGCAATGATCTCGAGCGGCATGCCTGCTTGCGCCAGGGCGTCCAGCGCGGGCAGCGCCCAGGTGGCAATGCTGTCGGCGTTGATGGCGATTGACACGCGGTCTTCTTCACGGCTGGCCCCGCCTGCGCCAGGCATGAGGTCCTGAAAATCGTGCTCCAAATCAGCCCGCAACAGGCGCATTTGCATGGCGTGCTTCAGCAGCAAACGCCCCGCCTGCGTGGCTTTGAGCGGGCGCGTGCGAACGATCAGCACGGTGCCGACCTGCGTTTCCAGCGCCCGCAAGCGCTGCGACACCGCCGACTGGGTGATGGAAAGCCGGGCGGCGGCGCGCTCAAAACCGCCCTCTTCAAGGATGGCGGCCAGGCATTCCAGGGCGCTGGGGTCAAACGGGGTCACGGCAGCTTTCTACTATTAGTCATTCTACTAATTTCTGATTTTATTTCATACTGCTGTTAATCAAAAGCCGCTTCCACGACACTTGCCATCATGAAAATCATCCTTTTAGGCGCAGGCATCATTGGCATCAGCACCGCTTGGCATTTGCTGGAACGCGGGCATGACGTGACCGTGGTGGACCGCCAGCCCAACGCCGCCATGGAAACCAGCTTTGCCAACGCGGCGCAAATATCGGTCAGCTACTGCGAGCCGTGGGCGAATCGCGATGCGCCCCTGAAGGCGTTGAAGTGGATGCTGCGCGACGATGCGCCATTGCTGTTTCGGCCTCAGTTTCCGGTCGGCGAGGGCTGGCAGCAGTGGCTGTGGGGCATGAAGTTTTTGGCTCAGTGCAATGACGCCGCGTTCGAGCGCAACGTGCAGCAAATCGTGGCGCTGGGAGCCTACAGCCACAGCGCCCTGAAAGACGTGGTGCGGGCCACAGGCATTGACTACCAGCGGCTTGAGCGCGGCATTGCCCACTACTTCACCGACCAAAAGTCGTTTGACACGGCGGGCGACGCGGCCACCTTGATGCGCAAATACGGCGTGGCAAGGCAATTGGTCAGCCGCGATGAATTGCTGAAGATCGAGCCCGCCTTCAAGTCGTTTGCCTCGAACATCGTGGGCGGCACCTACACCGCCAGTGACGAAAGCGGCGACGCTCGGGTCTTCACCCAAGCGCTGGCGGCCCGCTGTGCGGCGCGCGGAGCCGAGTTTTTGTATGGCCACGACATTGTGAAACTGGACAAAGCCGGTGGCGCGATTGAGTTTGTCGAGGTCAAAGCGCGGGATGCTGCCCAAGGCGACGGCAAGCCCGCCCGCAGGCTCACGGCCGACCATTTTGTGGCTGCCTGCGGCTCTTACACTGCGCCCTTGCTGCGCTCGGTCGGCGTCGATTTGCCCATCTACCCTGGCAAAGGCTACAGCGCCACCTTCAAAATCAAACGCCCAGAACTCGCGCCCATGGTGTCCACCATCGACGACGAAATGAAAATCGCCATGAGCCGCCTGGGCGACCACCTGCGCGTGGCGGGCACCATTGAAGTGGGCGACTACAACCTGTCGCTGGACACCCGGCTGGCCCGCGCCCGCTGCCACATGCTGTCCAAGCGGATCGAGCAAGTGCTGCCTGGCGTGTGCGACACCCGCAGCGCCGAAGAAGGCGGCACCCCCAATTACTGGACGGGTCTGCGCCCCGCGACGCCCACCAACATTCCCTTCATCGGCAAAACCAAAGTGCGCAAGCTGTGGGTGAACGCGGGCCATGGCACCCTGGGCTGGACGCACGGCGCGGGGTCTGGCAAGGCGCTGGCCGAGCTGATCAGCGGGCGCACACCTGACATGCAGTTTGGGTTTTGTTGAGGGGGCGCGGGCAGAATCTCGGGCGACTCCCGTACGCGACAGCGCCTGGCATCACCTTGCGGTAACCTTCAAAAACGCGTCGTTGTGACGTCATTTTGCAAAGGATTGTTCCCCCATGATCACCGTTCACCACCTCAACGATTCCCGCTCGCAGCGCGTGCTTTGGCTGCTTGAAGAGCTGGGCGTTGCCTACAACATCAAGCATTACCAGCGCGATGCCCAAACCCGCCTGGCACCGCCCGAGCTGATGGCGATTCACCCACTGGGCAAGTCGCCTGTCATCACCGACAACGCAGTGACGGTGTTTGAATCAGGTGCCATCATTGACTATTTGATTCGCCACCACGGCAACGGCAGCTTGCAGCCCGCCACGCACACCAATGATTTTGAGACTTACCAGCAGTGGATGCACTACGCCGAAGGCTCGGCCATGTTGCCGCTGTTGCTCAAGCTGTATGTGTCGCGCCTGGGTGAAGCCGGTGCGCCGCTGTCGCCTCGCATTGAAGGCGAAATCAGCAACCACCTGGGGTTTGTCAATCAATCACTGGCGGGCAAAGACTGGTTGGTGGGTAGCGCCTTAAGCGGTGCGGATATTCAGATGAGCTTTGTGGGCGAAGTGGCGGGCGCCCGTGGCAGCCGCGAAAAGTACCCGAACTTAGACGCCTGGGTCAAACGCTTCCAAGACCGCCCCGCCTACCGCCGCGCCATTGAACGCGGTGGGCCGTATTCGTATGGCGGCGCGGCGTCGGTGAAATAAGGCCTCAGGTTTTAGGCCTCAGGACTTAGGCATCAAGTTTCAGGACTTCATTTCCTTCTTTTTGCCCATGGTTTTGGCTTTTTTCACCATGCGGGCCTTGGGCTCGCCGACGACTTCGAGCTTGGCGTCAATCACGCCTGAGCGAATCATGCGGATTTTGCTGGCGGCACCGGCAGACAAATCACCCACGCGGTCTGGCGTGCTGGGGCCGCGGTCGTTCACGCGAACGGTCACGCTTTTGCTGTTTTTCACATTGGTGACTTTGACCATCGTGCCAAAGGGCAGGGTTTTGTGAGCCATGGTCATGGCGCCTGAATTGAAGCGCTCGCCGCTGGCGGTTTTTCGACCGTTGAATTTTTGGCCGTAGTAGGCGACTTTGCCGTCTGTTGCGGCTGGGCTGGCGGCTTTTTCAGGGGCGGCGGCGGCGGGCGCACCAGCAGCAGGTGTGGCGGCGGGTGCAGCAGGCGCGGCAGTTTGGGCCTGCGCCAAAGGTGACAAAGCCAAAACCAACGAGGCACTGGCAACAGCCAGAAAACGAATGGACATGAAAGACTCCTGAGGTTGTTAGAAAATACCAGTGCAGAACGGATCAGCATTCGACGGCGTGACTTTACCTCAGCGATTGCTATAAAAAAAGTCTAATAATCGGCAAAAGTAGACGGTTTTCCCCGGCATTTTCTGAACGTCCTTTTTACTTTTTTGGGTCCCCCCTTCACTCCTGCCCTCCACCCGGTTGCCCACTTTTTGGATCACCATGAACCCCACCGCCCCGCCCCAATTAACCATCGACATCGTGTCTGACGTTGTTTGCCCTTGGTGCTACATCGGCAAACGCAAACTAGAGGCGGCGTTGGCCCTGCCGGAAGCGGCTGGTTTGCCACCCATCGCCATCCGCTGGCATCCGTTTCAGCTCAACCCCGATTTGCCTGAGGCTGGCCTGGACCGCAAGCAGTACCTGGAAGACAAATTTGGCGGCCCCGCGCGCGCTGCCGAGATTTACGCCAGGGTCGGCGCTGCAGGGCAGGCCGTGGGTTTGAATTTGAATTTTGACGGCATCAAACGCCAAGCCAACACGCTCATGGCGCATGCGCTGATTGCCTTTGCCCAGCAAAGCCCCGCCAACGACGCGCAAAACACATTGGGCAATGCCGTGAAAGAGCGGCTGCTGAAGGCGTATTTTGTAGACGGCCAATTCATTGGCGACATCGACGTGCTGGTGGACATTGCCACAGCCGCCGGGTTGGACGCCACCGCCGTGCGCGCCCATTTAAGCGACCCCGCCACGCGCCAAGCCATTGCCCAAGCCGACGCTCAGGCCCGCCAGATGGGCGTGACGGGTGTGCCGTTTTTCATCTTCAATCAAAAAGTGGCCGTGTCAGGGGCGCAGGACCCCACCGCCTTGCTGGCTGCGATGCAGCAGGCTGTCGCGGCCTGAGTCGCTAATTCAGTATCCCTGATTCAGCATCGTTTTAAGTTGTTGTTCTAGCTGATTTTTTAGAACTTCATATCACCGGTGATATGACTTTTTGGGGAATAGTCGATTTGGGCCAAATTATTGATTAAATTGGCCTCTAGCTCTCGAATAATATCAATAAATTGCTATTTATATTATAGCATTTTGATGGGCAGTTGACTTCGCAGCCTGCGGCGCTTGTCAGTTGTCCGCAATCAGCCGCCGCCCCATGCTGACCACATCGTCCTGCACGTAGCCCAGCCGACGGTAAAACTCAATCACCTGGGCGTTGCTGCTGCGAATCTGCAAATTCAGCTTGGGGCAACCGCGCGCTTCAAGCAGGCGTTCAGCGGTTTGCATCATTTGCCGCGCATAGGACTGGCGCTGATGCTGCGGCGACACCGCCAGGTAGTTCACCCAGCCTCGGTGGCCGTCGTACCCGGCCATCACACTGGCGATCAGCTGGCCGTCTAGCAAGCCCACCAAAAACAGCTCGGGTTGCGTGGTCATCTTGCGGGCGATGTCACGCTTTGGGTCATTCCAGGCGCGGGTCAGCTCGCAGGCCTGCCACAACGCGATCACAGCGTCTTGGTCGGCGGGTGCAAAGGCTCGAATTTGCATGGGAGATTGGGTAGGCGTAGGCGAGGTCATGACACAGTTTAAGGCGGTCGTAAACCAGCGGTTAAAGTCAACGCATGACGATTCGCAAGACCTCACTGGACTCTTTGGCCGTCGCCTTGCTGGTGGCGTTTTGCCTTTACAACGGGTTTCAGCAGGTGCTCGTTAAAGCGACGGTGGCCGAGGTGCCGGGTGTCTTTCAAGCGGCGCTGCGATTCGCAGGGGCCACAGTTTTGCTGGCCTTGTGGTGCGCCTGGCGCGGCATTGCGCTGGTGCGCTCTAGCGACCCGCTGGCGGCGGGCTTGTTGGCAGGGTTTTTGTTTGCCGCTGAATTTGCCTGCATTTACGTGGGCCTGAACTTCACCACCGCCTCGCGCATGACGCTGTTTTTGTACACCGCGCCGTTTTGGGTGGCGGTGTTTTTGCCCTGGTTTGTCAAATCAGAGCGCCTTTTTAAATGGCAATGGGTGGGCCTGGTGCTGGCTTTTTTGGGGGTGGTGGTGGCTATGGCTGATCGCGCTTTGCAGTCGGGGGCCGCGTCTGGCGCAGTGCCACCACCGCCGCAGCAATGGATTGGCGACGCCCTGGCCCTGCTGGGTGGCATGTTTTGGGGCATGACCACGGTGGTGATTCGCAGCACCCGCCTGGGGCAAATTTCGCCCGAAAAGCTGCTGTTTTACCAACTGCTGTTTTCTGCCTTGAGTCTGCCGCTGTTGTCTCTGGCGCTGGGCGAGGCGTGGTCGTGGTCGTTCAGTCCGTTTGCTGTTACCTCGCTGTTGATTCAAACGGTGGTGGGGGCATTTGCCAGCTTTTTAGCGTGGATGTGGATGTTGGGGCGCTACCCGGCCACCAAAATGTCGGCTTTTGTGTTTTTAACGCCGATTTTCGCCATGGCCATGGGGGCCACGTGGTTGGGCGAACCCATCACGGGCGGCTTGGTGTTGGCCTTGGCGCTGGTAGCCAGCGGCATTGTGCTGGTCAGCCGCAAACCCTCCGCGTGACTCCGTGTGAGGGTCAGCGCGACTTCAAATGATATTGTTTTGCCGCATCAGCGCAATTGCTGCGGCGTCAAACCCAAGGCCCGCCAGCACCTCGTCGGTGTGCTGACCCATGCTGGGCGGGGGGCGGCGCTGCACGGGCGGCGTGTCCACCAAACGCAGCGGGCTGGCGATGGTCGAAATTGATTTCAGGCTGGCCGCGCCAAACTGGCCGCTTTCTACAGCCTGTTTGACATGAATTTGCCGTGCCTGCACCTGGTCGTCGGCAAAAGCCAGCGCCACGTCGTTGATGGGGCCGCAGGGCACGGCTTT
The DNA here is from genome assembly GCA_031431035.1 of Rhodoferax sp. Lineage (GTDB taxonomy): Bacteria > Pseudomonadota > Gammaproteobacteria > Burkholderiales > Burkholderiaceae_C > JANYCG01. Next base: position 3,560 of record JANPCR010000175.1, on the reverse strand, counting down.
GCTGCCCAACAGCTCAATCCAGTACGCCGTGGTTTGCGTGCAAGTGACGGCTTGCATGGCCTCGATCAAAGCGATGCGGTTGATGTTGCGGGCGGCGGTTTTGGCAAATCGCGCGTCGCTTGCCCATTCGGGTCTGCCAGCAGCGTGTGAAAACCGGCTGAACTGGCCGTCGTTGCCAATGGCCAGCAACATTTTGCCGTCCAGCGTGGTGAAGTCTTGGTACGGGGCCAAACTGGGGTGGGTGTTGCCCTGGCGCAGGGGAATAGCGCCCGTGTTCAGGTAACCAATGGCCTGGTTGGCCAGCATGGCCATGCCGCAGTCCAGCAGCGCCATGTCAATGTGCTGGCCGCGCCCGGTTTGGTGGCGCACCTCTAGCGCCGCCAAAATTGCGCTGCAAGCGAACACGCCCGTGAACAGGTCGGTGATGGCCACACCCACGCGCATCGGCCCGCCGCCAGGGGTGCCGTCGGCGTTGCCGGTGATGCTCATCATGCCGCTCATGGCCTGAATCATCAGGTCGTAGCCTGCGCGTTCTTTGTACGGGCCATCTTGCCCAAACCCGGTGACTGAGCAGTAAATCAGACGCGGGTTGGCGGCCTTCAGGCTGTCGTAGTCCAGTCCGTAATGCTTCAAACCGCCGACTTTGAAGTTCTCCACCACGATGTCGCTTTGCGCGATCAGTTGCTTGATGATGGCCTGACCTTCGGGCTGGGCCAAATCGACCGTGATGGCGCGTTTGTTGCGGTTGGTGCTGTGGAAATAGGTGGCATGCCCGGTGGGTTGCCCGTCAGCGTCCGGCATGAAGGGCGGCCCCCATTTGCGGGTGTCGTCGCCCTCTTGCGGGCGCTCCACCTTGATGACGTCTGCCCCCAAGTCGGCCAGCATTTGTGCGCAGTACGGCCCCGCCAGAACGCGGGACAGGTCGAGAACTTTGAGGTGGTCTAATGCGCCGGGTTTTGGGGTCATGGTTCGAGCTTCAATTCAATTAATTGGGGTCAGATTCCAATTATCACGATGTGGGATGGGTTCGAGTTGCTTTGTGGGGTTGAAATCCGCCAAATTGCGTCCTTGTAGTCCGCTTTATTGGGGTCAGAGCCCAAATTCGCGGTCCACTGCTGATACAACCGACAAAATGAGCTCGCGAAATTGGGATCTGACCCCAAAAAAGCTACGGTTCGCGCAAGGGGCAACCAGCGCAAGGAGCCGCTAGTTTGCAAAAGCGGCAATGCCGGTTTGCGCGCGGCCCAAAATCAGGGCATGAATGTCGTGCGTGCCTTCGTAGGTGTTGACCACTTCCAGATTCACCAAATGGCGCGCCACGCCAAATTCGTCGCTGATGCCGTTGCCGCCCATCATGTCGCGGGCTAGGCGGGCTATGTCCAGCGATTTTCCGCAGGAATTGCGCTTTAACAGCGATGTCAATTCAACCGACGCCGTGCCTTCGTCTTTCATGCGGCCCAGGCGCAGGCAGCCTTGCAAGCCCAGCGAAATTTCGGTTTGCATGTCGGCCAGCTTTTTCTGAATCAGCTGGTTGGCGGCCAGAGGGCGGCCAAACTGTTTGCGGTCTAGGGTGTATTGGCGGGCGCGAAACCAGCAGTCTTCGGCCGCACCCAAAGCGCCCCAGGCAATGCCGTAACGCGCGCTGTTCAGGCAGGTGAACGGGCCCTTCAAGCCTTGCACTTCAGGAAAAGCGTTTTCTTCAGGGCAAAACACGCCATCCATCACGATTTCGCCGGTGACCGACGCTCGCAGACCCACTTTGCTGTGAATGGCCGGGGCGCTTAAGCCTTTCATGCCTTTTTCTAAAACAAAACCGCGAATCGGGCCGACTTTGCCCGCCTCTGACACTTCTTTGGCCCACACCACAAACACATCGGCCATGGGGCTATTCGATATCCACATCTTGGCACCGCTCAGCTTGTAGCCGCCCGCTACTTTTTGCGCCCGTGTCACCATCGAGCCGGGGTCTGAACCGTGATCCGGCTCGGTCAAGCCAAAGCAGCCAATCCACTCGCCAGTCGCCAATTTGGGCAAGAACTTTTGCCGCTGCGCCTCGGTGCCAAATTCAAAAATCGGCACCATCACCAAGGAGCTTTGCACGCTCATCATGGAGCGGTAGCCCGAATCAACCCGCTCGACTTCGCGCGCCACCAAGCCGTAGCAAACGTAATTGAGCGCGGGGCCACCATAAGCCTCAGGAATTGTCGGCCCCAGCAAGCCCAACTCGCCCATTTCCCGAAATATCGCAATGTCCGTCGTGCCCTCGCGAAACGCCTGCGTCACGCGCGGCAGCAGTTTGTCCTGGCAGTAAGCGGAAGCGGCATCGCGCACGGCGCGTTCGTCGTCCGTCAGTTGAGCGTCGAGCAAAAAAGGGTCTTGCCAGTTAAAGGCGGCGTGGGCCATGGGGTTTCCAGTCAAAAAAAGGGTGGTTTGTCAGGCGCACTCTAGAAGATCGCCGAGGCTCAAGGGTAGCAGATGCCCTGGAAGCAGGCTGAGCCGCAAGCGTCCCTATTTTGGGGGATGGACTTATATAAGCGGGTGTCGGAAATTTTTACATCGACTTTAGGACTATGTTCAAAAGATTCAGTAAGCTATTGATTTTTATCGATTTTTCTCCAACTGAAAATTTGGCCTGTTTTTTGCTTAGTTTATCTTGCGAAAGCTTTTTCAGATAAAACACCTCAGGAAACTCTCATGTCCACAAAATCTCTAGGTACCGTTTTCAACAGCCTTGCGAAGGCCGCCACTTTGGTATGCTTGACCGCTGCGGCAACTTTGACGACTGCAGGCCTTTTGACGGTGAATGGCGACACCACAGGAGACCCGACCTGGAACCGTACGGTTTCTGGCCCATCACCTATGACTCTGTCGGGCGTTGGCACTGCCGTCCGCTATGAAGTTACTTTGTTTCATGTGAATGCCAGTGGCGTTTACACGCTAAACAACTCGTCAACCTATGACAACTTCCTTCACCTCTATCACACTGCCTTCAGCCCCACCTCTCAATTTGTTAACGTGATTGCCGCTGATGATGACAACGGCCCAGGTAGCAATGCCCTTTTGCTAGATATGAATCTAACGGCTGGCATCGATTATTTCGCAGTTAGCTCGGGCTTTGCCAACGCCAACTTCGGTGCCTTCACGCTGACCATTGAAGGCCAGCGCGACAACACCGCCATTTTGGGCAGTGTCAACGACAACAACAATGTGCCTGAGCCAGGCTCGTTGGCCTTATTGGGCTTGGGATTGATGGGCTTGGCAGCTGTGCGTCGTCGCAAGGCGCTGTAAGTCAGACGATTGCTACAAGGCATCGGCGGCTTCGGGCCGGACCCTAATAAAACCCCGCTTTGGCGGGGTTTTCGCTTTGAGCCACTCACCCACAACCGCTGCACGTTGCTTTGAGTGACAGTGCTTCGGGTGATGGATTGACCATAATCGCGGCCTCAATCCTACCCTTCAGTCCTTCGCTCAATTGAACTACCAATGAAACCCAGCTCCGACCCCGTGTCCCTTGCCCACCCTGCCAACCGAGTCCTCGCCCACACCGGCGCCCGCTACCC
>JANPCR010000174.1:0-7548 GCA_031431035.1 Rhodoferax sp. | reverse complement strand
TTCATCTGGCGGGCGATATCGCTGACGCTGTGCCCCGCATGGTGCAGGGCTTGGATTTGGTATCGTTCGTCTTGGGTCAGGTGTGTGTAGTTCAAAGTGCTTCTCGCAGACTGGTAGGTCAACAAGAAGCAATCCTATGCGCCCTTGACCCACCTGTTTCGGGGGTGTTGCACTTCGTACTGGAATCCAAGTTCAGATTTTGGCAAAAACAGCAATTTTGACGTTCAATATACCCATATTGGGTATTTAAGCGGTATTTTGAGGCTCTTTTGAGGCTTTTTTAACAGATCAGGCCAGCCGCCCGCCGCCCTCTTTCCAGCAAGCCGCCCCTAGTAGAACCACCTGCAATTGCTGCACAAAGTTCTCGGTCATTTCGGCTTCCAAGAGCGGCTGCTCAGGCGGCAAATCCAGAATTTCGGGCGCTGCTGCCAGCATGGTGGTGACGATCAGGCCACAGACCATTTGCAGGCTGCTGGTGGGCATGTCGGGGTACTGACCCAAACGCCGAAAGTCTTGCGCCATTTCGTGGGTGAAGTGGCTCACGTCGTTGCGAATGGCCAATCGCAAGATGCGACTACCGCCTGAGCGTTCGCTGGAGATGAACAAAAACAGCAAGCGGTTTTGCTTGACGTACTGGCAATACACATCGACCGAGCGGCGCACCATGGAATTGAGGGTCACATCGGTCTGGCGTGCCTCGCGCAGCAGGCGGCGCAGGGTGATGCCGACTTCTTCGACTAGCGCCAAACCCAGTTCGTCGGTGTTGCGAAAGTGGCGGTAAAACGCATTGGGCACCATGCCCGCCTCTCGCGCGATCTCGCGGATACCCAGGCTGGTGAAGCTGCGGCCCTCGCCAATCAAAGCCAACGCCGCCTGCAACAGGCTGGCGCGGGTCAGATCCTTTCGCTCACTGCGGGTCAGGGGGTCGGCTGGCTTTTTGGGCGGCGCTTTAAGGGATGACTTGGTGGCCATGTTCGTTTAGTTGTGTGTACGAGCGTATTTTATCAAAAAGCATCTTGGAAGTGAAAATCTTACTAACCGCCAATGAAATAGCATCGACATTTGGTGTCTACCTCTAATCGAAACTTTTCATATTGATTTTCAGTGTACGTTCGTACACAATACATTCATTCGATGATTCAACGCCACAAGGAGCCTCAAATGAACCCCACCGCCCTGCCCTCCGCGCCCCGCAACTGGGTCGAAACGCTGGCCGCGCCAGTCAAAGCCACGCTGCAACACCCATGGGTTGAGGGCATCGTTCGATTGAGCGCTTTGGAAGACAGCCTGCGTGCCCTGCACCCCATGCTCTCCCTGCAAGACGTGCGAGCCAGGGTGGTGCGCATCGTCGATGAAACGGCAGACACCAAGACTTTCGTGCTGCAGCCCAACGCGCTGTGGAAAGGCTCGAAAGGCGGCTTGGCAGGACAGTTTGTCAACTTGCGCTTGCAGATCAACGGACGGCGAGTTGAGCGCATTTACAGCCTGTCCAGCCGCCCTGGCGCGCGGCTTATCGCCATCACCGTGAAGCGGCAAGGTCGTGGCGTGGTGTCCAACCATCTGCACGCCAACGTCAAGGTGGGCGATGTGCTGACGCTAAGCCAGGCCGATGGCGAATTCACCTTGCCCGCAAGCCTGCCGCCGAAAATTTTGCTGCTCAGCGCAGGCAGCGGCATCACCCCCGTCATGGCCATGCTGCGCGACTTGCAAGCACGGCACTACACGGGCGGCGTCGTGTTTTTGCATATTTGCCGCAATGGCAGTGACATGATTTTCGCCAAAGCGCTGGAGTCTGCGGTGGCGACCTTCCCAGCGCTGCAGCTCATCACCCATTTCACCGAGTGCGCGGGCCGCTTCACACCCACAACCCTGGCCCGCGCCGTGCCCGACTTGAGCGATCGGGCCACTTGGTTGTGCGGCCCCACTGGGCTGATGGACGCGATTCACCAGCACTGGCAAGCAAGCGAGATCGCGTCACCGCTACAAAGCGAGCGCTTCATCGCGGCTCCCCTGCTGCCTGCCACCGCACCAGGTGCCCCGGTGAGCGTCACCCTGTCCACCAGCGGCCAAAGCTTTGTGACCCAAGGCAACGCCCCCCTGCTGGTGCAGGCCGAAAACGCCGGCCTGTCGCCCAAACACGGTTGCCGCATTGGCATCTGCCGTTCCTGCCAATGCACCAAGCGAAGCGGCACGGTTGAAAACCTGCAAACAGGCGAAGTGTCCAGTACGCCGAATGAGCAGATTCGGCTTTGCATTTCTGCTGCGCGGTCAGACATCACGCTCGATTTGTGAGGCTGTTGAAGTCTGGCGACACACTGCCTGCCCCTGTGCATCGCCAACGAACACAGCCCACAAACTCACCCAACGCACACCCAACGAACCCACCGAAAGTACCTCATGAGCTTTGCCAAACCCACTCACCCCAACTCACACCTCACCCGCGCCCAAATCGACACCTTTGAGAGCGAAGTCAACGCCATTCGAGATAGCGTGATGAACCAGCTGGGTCAAGCGGATGTCGACCACATCCGAAAAATGATCCGTAATTGCCGCATCAGTGAAGTCGGCGGAAGAGCCTTGCTGCACTTTGGTGTGGGGCCGCTCAGCTGGGTGGCGGGCGTGATGGCGCTGGCCCATGCGAAGATTTTGGACAACATGGAAATTGGCCACAATGTGATGCACGGCCAGTACGACTGGACGGGAGACCCCGCGCTGAACTCGCAAAAATTCGAATGGGACATTGCCTGCGATGGCGAGCAATGGCGGCATTCCCACAACGTGATGCACCACACGTACACCAATATTTTGGGCAAAGACCGCGACCTGGGCTATTCACTTCTTCGCATGACGGACGCGCAAAAGTGGAAACCGCGCCACTGGCTTCAACCGCTCGCCAACCTGATGCTGGCCATGGGTTTTCAGTACGGCGTGGGATCGCACGACCTGGAAATTGGCAAGTACACGCACGGCGCCATCTCCAAACCAGACTTCAAGGCCCGTTTGAACCGCTTTTTGACCAAAACCGGCAAGCAGTGGTTCAAAGACTACTTGCTGTTTCCCGCGCTCGCGCTGTGGAGCGCACCCCGCGTGCTGGCCGGTAATTTTGCTGCCAACCTGATTCGCAATTTATGGACTTATGTCGTTATCTTCTGCGGCCACTTCACCGAAGGGGTGGCCATTTACCGCGAGGAAGACACCCGCAATGAGACGCGTGGCGATTGGTATCTGCGGCAATTGTCAGGCTCCAGCAACTTGACGGGCGGGCGCTTTTTTCATATTTTGACGGGCCACCTGAGCCATCAAATCGAGCACCATCTTTTCCCCGACATGCCCGCCCACCGCTATGTTGAGGTGGCACCGCAAATTAAGGCGCTGTGCGACAAATATGGCCTGTTCTACAACACGGGCAGTTTGTTCAAGCAGTACCTGACCGTGATGAAACGCATCTTGACGCACACCTTGCCGCCCAAGCGTGGGGTTGCGCTCGCAGCGTGAGGGTCTGACGCGGGCTGAATGTCCGGGGGTGGCTGCTTCAGCGTCACTTGCGAGATAGCCTGCCCCTCGACAAGACCTGAAGCAAGGATAAGCTCGTGTCTTTCACTCAAGGAAAGAGCGCCATGAGCCAGGAATTTTTGGAAACTATTGCCAACGGCGTTGCAACGCTGACCCTGAACCGCCCCGATGCACGCAACGCGCTGTCGCCAGACATCATGGAAGGCCTGCTGACCGCCCTGCCCCGTTTGGCCGCTGACCCGGCTGTCAGAGTTGTGGTGCTGACTGGCGCGGGTCGCGCATTTTGCTCAGGGGGCGATGTCAAGGGTTTTGCCAAGCGTGCTGCCGCGGCTGGCGGTGAGGCAGGTGGCACCGCGGGAGCTTCCGTGATGAGCTTTGATCACCGCGTCAACGACCTGCGCGCGCGCATGGAAGTGAGCCGCTGGTTGCATGAAATGCCCAAACCCACGCTGGCTGTCATACCCGGTGCGGCTGCGGGCGCCGGGCTGTCGTTGGCGCTGGCCTGCGACATGCGCATTGCCAGTGAAGACGCCAAACTGACCACGGCTTTCTCCAAAGTGGGCTTGAGCGGCGACTTTGGCGGCAGTTACTTTTTGAACCATCTGGTCGGTGCGGCCAAAGCGCGTGAGCTGTATTTCACGGGCCAGGTGCTACGGGCCGATGAGGCCATCAAACTTGGTATGGTGAACCGAGTTGTGCCTTACGACCAGTTGGCAAAAGCCGCACACGACTACGCGCTGGAACTGGCGGCGCTGCCAACCATCGCCGTGGGCTACATGAAAAAAAACCTGAACGTGGCCCTGCGCGGCACCTTAAGCGACACGCTGGACGCCGAGGCAATTCACATGATTCGCACCTTTGAGACCGACGACCACAAAGGCGCTGCCAAGGCGTTTGTTGACAAGCGCCAGCCGGAATTCAAGGGACAGTGACAGCAGCCGTCAGAAGGCACAGATCAGGCGTTCATCCGGATTTCAGCGTGCTCGCCTAGCCCTTTGACTGGTTTTCCGGAAATGACTGCCTGCGCCATCCGGAACAACTGTACGATTTTGCTTTCATCAATGTCCCAGTAATTGGCGTGGGTAATTTGCACGCGCACCAAGGCAAGGTCAGCGTCTGTCACCCCACCCGGAAACCAGGCCTGTGCTGCTTTAGACCAAAGCTGCTCTTTTTTTGCCAAGTCCTCGACCACCGACGCCGCGCCTGAAATGGAGACGTAAGTGTCTTCACCCGGGTCCGCGTAGACCAGATTCACAATCGGTTCGGAGGCAATGTCGGCCACCGGATCGCCGCTGCGCGACATGAAAAACCAGAGGCTGGAGTCCTCGTCAAGGTCAGAGTTCTGCGTAGTCATGGGCCGCGCATGCAAATGGCCGTTGTGATGGCGGGTGGTGAACATCGCAAAGCGGATGTCTTTGATCATTTCCCAAAGATGAGTTCGGGCTTGAACCGGATCGATGGCTTCGTTGTTGGTGGGCTTCATGGAGGCCTTTCGGGGTGGACGAGTGAATGGACTGCGGTGCCATGGTCGCTCTCCTTTTGGCGAGCCAAACACCAAGAGGAAAAACAAACCAAAGCACACGCTTTTGAAAGTCCATTAGGCCCGGTGCAAAACCATTCCCACATCAGAAACCAGGCGTTCAGGTTGTAGGAATTGTCCTTTTTGTCTTGTTGTGCCACCGTGAGGCAAGGCAAATCGTCATCAAACGGTTCTAACCACTGCCGCGTCAACATCCAGCCCCTTGTCGGGTGACTCAAAAGTCTGAATTTGACCCGGTGGCGGCGTGAGCAACTCCTCGACAACCAGCATGCCGTAGCGCTGCGCAGATTTGGCATGCACTGCGTGGGCTACCACCCGAATTTTGTCGACTTGCTCGGCTTCGGGTGCGTGCACTACCAAAAAACTACAACCACTTTCTGCCAACGCGCGGTGCGCCAGAATCAAATTCAAATCCTGGCCAATGGCTGCCATGGGGCTGGCAGTCGCCGCTTGCGCATCCACCTGGTTTTTCATCTCCATTGGCGTGTAGCGAGTGATGTCAGCAGCCGCAAAACCTTGTGCCATTAACTGATCTGCCATTGACGCAGCAGCAATTTCGCTGTCCAGCGCAATGACGACGTGGCCGACTGGTTTGAAAACCCCGAAAGAAGTGGGCGGGTTGGATTTGTCCATCACAGGCTCCTTGAAACGAAGCTTTGATGATGCCAATTTGCCTTTCAAAGTCTGTGCGATGCCGCACGGAGGGCGAACTTACCAGCCAAGCTCAAAACCCACTCTTGGCCATTTGGTCGAGAGCCGCTTTGCCAGCCAGAGCTGAAACCCCTGTCAACAACGCGCCCCACGCCATGTCCAGAATCGCCAGACCAACGGGCCAGTCTTTGAGTGTGGCCAGGTTGGTCAAATCGTAAGTCCCATAGGCAAAAAACCCTAACAGTGCGCCGACTGCAAAGGTCTTGCGCCACCCAGCAGAGACGCCATCGGGAGCCACGGCAAAAATCATCACACCGAAAGGGTACAAGGTGTAAAACGCTGCAGCCGCCACCAAATTGGGCTGTACCGCCATCAGGTGCCCAATGCCTTGCGTGTAAGTCGATTTAGCCACCAAACCCAACCACACGGCATCAATCGCAACAAATGCTACGGCAGTGGCCAGGTAAGCGGCTATGAATCTAAGCATGAAACCTCCTGCAGGGTGTGGAAGATAGTCACTTGCTCACTTGGCCACTTGACTCAACCTGGAATTCGAAATGTAGGCAGGCCGCCACTGGCGGCATCAAAACCAAGGGTTTGCAGCATCTGTATTTGCGGAATGCTTTAGATCTGTACCTTAGGCGCTTCAAAATATTTTCAAACTGCCATCAAAACCTGCATTGCGCCTCTGCGTTCAGGTATCGCAGGTCTGATAAGTACATCCACGTCGTACCCCAGCGAATTGAAAAACTCCATTAGTTTTTCAGAAGAAAAGTTGTCCAGCCGATAGTTCATCAAGGCCGACACATTGGGTTGCGCGATGCCCAGTCGATTGGCAACGTCAGCCTGCTTTAAACCAATTGCCTTGATGCGTTCATTCAAGCGCAAGGCCAACACGAGTTTGGTCTTGTTTTCTTCTGCATCCGGCAGGCCTAGATCGGCAAACACATTGCCGCTACTGCGCTCAAATGCAACCTCAGACGCAATTGTTTTCGCAATTTCATTCGATTTCGCTTCAGTCTTTTTAACCATGGTGCGCCTCGTAGTGTTGCCGCGCGGCTTTCAGCCGCTCGTGAATTAAGTCAACGTCAGTCTTCGCTGTCTTGATGCCAGTTGGCGACTTTTTCTGAAAACAGTGCAGCACGTAAACAGCCTTTGCAAAACGAACCGTGTAGACCGCTCGGTAAGCGTTACCTTCGGCTGACTCCACAACTTCAAAAACGCCAGGACCTTCTCCATGCCAGACCTTTGAAGCCGGATGTTTACCTCCCAATTGGGCCAAGCCCAAGGCGTAACCCACATTGCGTCGTGCTTCCTCTGGAAAACCAAGCAAATCTCGCTTGGACGACCCGGCCCATTCAAGTGGTTTTTCTGACGCCATCAAACAATTATATAGAAATCTATATTTTTTGGATACTTACTTCCCCAACCCCATAGCCCGCGTAATCACCTCTTTCATGATCTCGTTCGTTCCCCCATAAATGCGCTGCACACGCGCATCGGCATAGGCGCGGGTGATGGGGTATTCCCACATGAAACCGTAGCCGCCAAAAAGCTGCACACACTCGTCCATCACTTTGCATTGCAAATCGCTGCACCAGTACTTGGCCATGCTGGCGGTCGCGGTGTCCAGCTTGTCTTGCATCAGCAGTTCTGTGCATTTGTCGACGAACACCTGGCCAATTTGCACTTGGGTTTGCAACTCGGCCAGCGTGAAGCGGGTGTTTTGAAAGCTGGCCACACTCTGGCCAAACACTTTGCGTTCTTTCACATAAGCCACGGTCCAATCAATGGCGGCCTGGGCTGCAGCAATGCCACCAATGGCAATTTGCAGGCGCTCCCAT
>JANPCR010000173.1:0-6059 GCA_031431035.1 Rhodoferax sp. | reverse complement strand
AGATCTATCAATACCTGCATCACATAACGCTCCTGCTGCTTACTCAACTCGGCGAGAAAAATGTCTCCATTTGCCGATTTCCAAACCAAACTCAATTTGACTCACACTTATCCAATCCAATCAACTCCCCGCCACCTTCATTTTGCCCAGCAAAATCGAACCCACCGTTTTAGCACCGTAGTTGTAGGTGTCAGCGCCCACAGCCTGTATGCCTTTGAGCATGCTTTTCATGTTGCCCGCAATGGTGATTTCATGCACGGGAAAGGCAATTTGCCCGCCCTCCACCCAAAAACCGCTGGCCCCGCGCGAATAGTCACCCGTCACGTAATTCACGCCGCTACCCATCAGCTCAGTCACCAGCAAACCAGTGCCCAGTTTTTGCAACATGGCGTCCAGGTCGTCAGTGGCGCGGGTTTTGCTGGACGACAGCACCAAATTGTGCGATCCGCCCGAGTTTCCAGTGGTCTTCATGCCCAATTTGCGGGCCGAGTAGCTGCCCAAAAAGTAGCCTTGCACCACGCCGCTTTGCACCACTTGGCGGGCTTTGACGCGCACGCCTTCGTCGTCAAACGGCGAGCTGCCTTTGCCTCGCACAATAAACGGGTCTTCGGCAATGTCAATGTGCTTGGGGAACACCTGCTGCCCCAGCGAATCGAGCAAAAACGAGCTTTTGCGGTACAGCGAACCGCCACTGATGGCCTGCACAAAAGCGCCCAGTAAGCCTGCGGCCAGGGGCGATTCGAACAAGACCGGGCATTCGGTGGTGGCGATTTTGCGCGAATTCAGGCGGCTCAAAGTGCGTTGGGCCGCGTAAATGCCAATGGCCTCGGGTGACGCCAAATCGCAGGCGTTGCGCTGGGAGCTGTACCAGGCATCGCGCTGCATGTCGCCGTTTTTGCCAGGCGCAGAGGCAATGGGCGACACCGACATCGAATGCCGCGAGCTGGCATAGCCGCCCCTAAACCCATTGGTGTAGCCCGTGAAAAAGTGCGACTGCTGGGCCGACACGCCCGCGCCTTCGCTGTTGGTGATGCGTTTGCTGGTTTTGAGCGCAGCGGCCTCACAAACCAGCGCCAATTCGGCGGCTTGCTCGCTGGTCACGTCCCACGGGTGAAACAAATCCAGATCGGAGCGCTGCTCGGATTCCGGCACGATGTCGGCGGCGTCTGGCAAAGCGGCAAACGGGTCTTCGGCAGTGAAACGGGCAATGTCAAAGGCGGCGCGAACGGTCTGCTGGATGGCCGCTTTGGAGAAATCAGAGGTGCTGGCGTTGCCCCGGCGCTGGCCCACGTACACCGTGATGCCCAGCGACTTGTCGCGGTTGCGCTCGACGTTTTCCAGCTCGCCTTTGCGCACCGAGACGCTCAGGCCGCAGCCTTCAGAGGCTTCAGCACCGGCGTCGGTCGCGCCGAGTTTTTTGGCATGGGCCAAGGCGGTGTCAACCAGGTCTTCAAAAAATGGGCGGCTGTAGCTGAAACCACTTTCTGGGGTTGAATTGGATTGGGGCTTGGATTTGGCGCGGGGGGAGTTGGTTTGTGTCATATCAAGCGTTATTATCCCCGCCTGCCTTGCAACAACAGTTGGGTGCCTCAAGAAATTCAATTCTTGGGATGCAGTGCAAGGCGCAATACCGCAGCAACACACAAGATTTGCGAGGATTTGCAACGCCGCAATGCGCCCAAAAATTGGATTTACTGAGCCGCCCCATGTCACGCAAACCCACCAAAGGCTACTTCGTCAAAGGCAAATTCGTCGCTGAAGGTAGCGAGCTCGACATTGAGCTGAAAAAAGAGCTCAAAGGCACCGACAGCATGAGCCGCACGGACGAAAAGCGCGAGAGCCTGGCGCTGCAAAAGCTGGGCGAAGACTTGCTGACGCTGCGCCCTGACTTCATGGCGCGGCTGGATTTGACGGAAAAGCTGAAAGATGCCGTGGTGGAAGCCAAGCGCATCACCAATTTTGAAGGCAAGCGCCGCCAGATGCAGTTCATTGGCAAGCAAATGCGCCTGTTGGAAGACGTGCAGATTGAAGCCATCAAAAACGTCTTGCACGAGCAACACAGCGGCTCAGCGTCTGAAACCCTGGCTTTGCACTTGGCGCAAACTTGGCGCGACCGGCTGATAGCCGATGACGACGCCTTCAGCCAGTGGATTGCCGAGCATCCGCAAACCGATTCGCAACAACTGCGCGCCCTGATTCGCCAGGCCCGAAAAGACGCCAAACCCGAGCTGCCCGGCCAAGCTGTCCGCCATGGCCGCGCCTTTCGCGACGTGTTTCAGCTGGTTCGCGCCGCTTTGTCACCTGACAGCGCTGCGAATGACGACGCGGACAGTGACGAAAGCTACAAACCATGAGCACGCCACCCAAAGCAGCAAACTCAGTCGAGCAATTTCCCGACGGGCCGCCCCTAGGGAAATTAGCCCCCGTGGGGGGCAGCGACCACACGAAGTGGGAGAGCGTGGGGGTGCGTATTGGAGTAGTTAGCATCAGCGACCGCGCGTCCGCAGGCGTGTACGAAGACAAAGGCCTGCCCTCTCTCAAAGACTGGCTGACCCGCGCGTTGAAGAATCCCATCACCTTCGTCGAACGCTTGATTCCTGACGAGCAGGCGGGCATCAGTGCCGCGTTGATTGAACTGGTCGATGCCCAGTGTTCACTGGTTTTAACCACAGGCGGCACCGGCCCCGCGCTGCGCGACGTGACGCCTGAAGCGACGCTTGCCGTCGCCCACAAGGAAATGCCCGGTTTTGGCGAGCAGATGCGCCAAATCAGCCTGAAGTTTGTGCCCACTGCCATCCTCTCGCGCCAATGTGCGGTGGTGCGCGACCAAAGCCTGATCATCAACTTGCCCGGGCAGCCCAAGTCGATTCAGGAGACGCTGGAAGGCTTGCGCGATGCGAATGGCGCGTCCGCCATGCCCGGCATTTTTGCCGCCGTGCCGTACTGCATTGACTTGATTGGCGGGCCGTACCTGGAAACGAACGATGCTGTTTGCAAGGCGTTTCGGCCCAAATCGGCGATTCGAGTTACCTGAACAGTCGCCTGATGACCGATCAAAATGCTATATTTTATATAGCAAACTATGTATATTATTAGAGAGCTAGAGGCTTATTTAATTCATAATTTGGGTTAAAATCAACTTTTGACATCATTTTGAGCCTGCTTTACCACAAATGTGGTAAATTTGACTCTCTTTGACTTGTTTTGACCCTTTTATCCATTGTGTGACCCTTGAACTCCCAAAGCACCTCCTTGCCCCTGAATCTTGCAACGCCAAGGCATTGCCCATGATGCGACGTGAATCGCACGGTGGCGACCGAGGCCACATCCTGATCCTGAACGGCTCGTCCAGCTCTGGCAAAACCTCGTTGGCCCGGGCGCTTCAGACCCAACTTCGCCAACCGCATCACCATTTGCAGCTGGACGCCTTTCGCAGCATGGAACCCACCGGCTACTGGGACGGCTGGCAAGAGCAGGGCACGGCCGCGTCAGACCGTCAACACGCCGCCTTGTGCCATGCCATGAACGCTGCGCTGCGCGAATACGCCCTGCACGGCCAGCACATGATTTTTGACACTGTGCTGTCCAACCCAGTGGCTTGGCGGCATTTGCTGGACGACCTGGCCGACCTGCCCGTTTACCTGGTTGGTGTGACCTGCCAGTCTGGCGAACTGCTGCGACGCGAACACGCCCGTGGCGACCGCGAAATCGGCCTTGCGGCACGGCAATTCCCGTCCATCCACGCCGACAAAACCTACGACCTGATGATCGACACCACCGCCCGCAGCGCCGACAGTTGCGCCGCCGACGTTGTGCGCTGGTTTGACGGTCAACCCACACCCTTTGCCTTCAAGGCCATGCAAGCGGCGCAGGAAGTGGTGCAGAAAGTGGCACCAGTTCGGGAAACTGCCAGCGGCTTTTGAAGCCCATTGACCCGGCTTCGACTCCAGGTTTTGATGGTAAATTGGTGAACATCAAGCTCAAACACAATCAACGCCCACCTTGCGTGGGTTGAAGAACCAAACGATTTGAGCCACCAGGGAAGTCACTCAAACTATGCCAATTTACCGCTGCAATCAATGTGGATTGATCACTGAAGACCTGAACGCCCCAGTGGGCAGCAAAGTGGCCTGCGCCCGCTGCGCTGCAACCAGCACCGTGTTTGACACCGTCTACTACGTTGAAAAACTGATTGAACGCTACGCTGCAGCGGTGCGTGAAGTGAATGCGCTGAAACAGGCCAATCTGCCTGCGGTGGCGCCACCTGCGCCAGCGGTCCTAGCGGCCGTAGCAGCCCTAGCGACTCAAACTGTACCGAAAGCCCCGACCGCCGCACCTTCTGCGCCCTCCCAACCCGCTCAGGTGCTGGGCGACCTGCGCAACAGCAAACAACTGGCCACTGCCGAACAGCATGCCCCAGTGAAGGCCTGGTTTGCAAAGCGCAACATTGAAGCCAATCTGGACTATTCTTTGGTAGATACCAGCGGATTTTTTGACGATGCGGCAGTTCAAATCGGCCAAGGCTACGGCCTTTTTTCAGAACTGATCGACCGTGTCCGGTACGCCTACCGCAACAACCAAACCTGGATCAATTTACAGCTTGCCAACCTAAGCCAAAAAGACCAGCAAGCCATCACCCAGCTTTGCAGAAACCTGTACAAACACACCTTTTTTGCCCGTTACGGCTACCAAAAGCAGGAGAAAGTCGTCAACCTGACGCTGCAAACTGCGCTGTCAATCCGGCAGTTTTTTGAAGGCGGTTGGCTGGAGTGGTACGCCTTCATCACCTTGGTTGAGCAGCTTGACGAAGGTCAATGCGGTTTTTCCTGCGCCCGCAGCGTCAAAATCGTTTTCCCCAATGAAGACCTGCATGAGCTTGATGTGTTTGTCTTGCCCCAAGACCAGCTGCCCATTTGCATCGAGTGCAAGTCGGGCGAGTTTCGCCGCGATATTGACAAATACCTGCGCATGCGCAAGCGCCTGGGACTCGAGCGAAATCGATTCATCATTTGTGCCGCCGACCTGACCGACGACGAGTGCAACGGCCTGTCAGCCATGTACGAGTTGACTTTTGTCAATTTGGAATCGCTGGGAACGCACTTGCAAACTTTGTTTTAGGCCCTGATTTCACAGCTACGCCATGCCACTTGCGCCAAACATCCCACTCCTCATTCGCCCCATCGCCCAAACCGACCGCGCCGCCTGGACGCCACTTTGGGACGGTTACAACGCGTTTTATGGTCGCGCGGGGGCGACCGCGCTTGACCCGCGCATCACCGAAGCCACCTGGCAGCGGTTTTTTGACCCCGCAGAACCGGTGCATGCTCAGGTGGCGGAGCAAGGCGGCAAGTTGGTGGGGCTGGTGCATTACCTGTACCACCGCAGCACCACTCGGTTTGAAATGACGTGCTATTTGCAAGATTTGTTCACCGACCCGGCCTGTCGCGGCACGGGGATTGGCCGGGCGCTGATTTTGCGGGTCTATGAAGAAGCTGCCAAAGCGGGTGTGAAGCGGGTTTATTGGCAAACCCACACGACAAATCAGGCGGGGCGCACGCTGTACGACAAGGTAGCCACGCACGCGGGGTTTATCGTTTATTCGCACGATATTTAAGGTTTTTTGATAAAAAAGAACCTGCAGGTTCTTTTTTTCTTAAATATCGAGTTTTTGGCCGAAATATGAATAAAATAGGCCTCTAGCTCCCGAATTATATAGGCAGTTTGCTATTATAAATATAGCAATTTGTGGATGGCGTCATAAAATCGAATCAGCTTCAAATGCTGACTTTCTGTGCCCATGGCCGCCCATGGCCGCCCGCCGTTTTTAGTGCCATTTAGCGATCCAATTTGAACAATAGAGTTTTGTGAGCGTGGTCCGTCTGAACCCCCGCAGCGCGGCTAGCGCTCAAAGTCGCAGACCCTTCGGGCGACCATCTGCAGTGCTCAGCTTCAGGGCCGCCGCGCAAACTCGCTGCGCTCAAACAATGCGCGGCTCTGTCGGCCTGTGGTCGGGCTGGGGCTGGGGCCAAATTGGGGTCAGACCCCAATTACCGGAGTTA
>JANPCR010000172.1:0-22474 GCA_031431035.1 Rhodoferax sp. | reverse complement strand
TCGCGCATTTACCACTTTCATGGTGCCAAGTTTGTCAAACGCACGATGGACCATTCGTATGTGCAAACACTGGTCAATCGGGGGGAAATTACCGAAGAACAGGCCAATGTTCACCCGCAGTCGAATATTTTAATGGGCTGTTTGGGCACTGAGTCCGACCCACCCGTAGACATTCATTTCATTCCCAAACTGCGCGCTGGCGACGTCATGATGGCCTGCAGCGATGGGGTGTGGCACTATTTCAACACGACTGAAATCGGGTCTGTGCTGTCCACACTCACGGCGCGTGAAGCGACTGAATTTTTGATTGAAAAAGCGCGTTCCCGCGGCCAAGGCGGCGGCGACAACCTGTCGCTGGTGATTGTGAAGCTGGAGCCTTTAGGCAGTTGAGTTTGCAGTCGATACAGGTTGCTATAATAAAAATAGCATACTATTGAATAGATTCGAGAGCTAGAGGGCTATTTTGTTATGAAAATGGCATTTGGAGCGACTTTTTGCAAAAAAAAACCTGCAGGTTCTTTTTTTGCAAAACAGGGTCAAAATCGTTCAAACTGCAGGTGGGTTCACTTCGTTTTGCTGTCTGCACGCAGCAACTGGTCTGCGGCTTTTCGCTTGGCTTCAGCAGAATTCAAAACCAGTTCCTGGCGACGCAAATCCGCCAAAATGTCGCGCCTGGCGTTGCGAACGCGACTTAAGCAGTCGTTGACGGCAAAGAATTGGTAGCACTGAGCTTCTTTAGCGGCAAATTGGGTTTGGGTTATTTCGCGCTCTGTCTGAATGCGGGTGCGTTCGGCAGACTGCAAGGCGTCGCCTGCGTCTGCGGCGTAAGGGGCGTTTGGCACAATTGCAGTGGCAGGTTGAGCCGCCGCGGCTGTGGGAATCAAAGCAGTGGTCAGCGCAAAAACAGCCGCTGCGCAAATGGCCAGACTTCGTTTCCAACTCAAAGCTGAGGGGGTTGTCATGTCAGCCGCGTGTCCACCGAGCGCCGCTCCAGGTCTAAAAACTCGCGGGACTGCATCTCATGCAAGCGCGACGCGGTGCGCGGAAACTCATGCGCCAAGGGCCCTTCGGTGTACAGCGCTTCGGGGGCAACTTCGGCAGACAAAATCAGCTTGACACGCCGGTCGTACAACACGTCCACCAGCCAGGTGAAGCGTCGCGCCTCAGACGCCATGCGCACGGGCATGTGCGGCACGTCGCTGAGCAGCACCGTATGGAATTGGGTGGCGATTTCAAGGTAATCATTTTGCGAGCGCGGACCGCCGCAAAGCGTCTTGAAATCAAACCAGACCACACCGCCCGCCTTGCGCCGAGCGTGGATCTCACGCGCTTCAATGTGCAGCGTAGGGTCTTCGTCGCGCGTTTCAGCCAGTCTGTTGAATGCGTCTCGCATTTCTGCATCCGCCTGTGCACCCAATGGCACATGGTACAACTTGACTTGCTCCATCGTGCGCCTTCGGTAGTCCGTGCCGTTGTCAACATTCAATACCTCTAGCTGGTCATTCAACAAAGCGATGGCCGGCAAAATGCGGTCGCGGTGCATACCACCTGGGTATAGATCATTGGGCTTGAAATTGGAAGTGGTCACCATGCCCACCCCATTGCTGAAAAGCGCCGCCAACAGGCGATGCAAAATCATCGCATCGGTGATGTCGGCCACATGAAATTCGTCGAAACAGATCAACCTGTATTTCTTGGCCATTTGCTTGGCCAGTACATCCAAAGGGTCAACTGTGCCCTGCAGATTGCTCAGTTCGCGGTGAACTTCACGCATGAATTCATGAAAATGCAGCCGGGTCTTGCGAGTTAAGGGCACAGCGCTGTAAAAGCAATCCATCAAAAAACTTTTGCCCCGCCCCACCCCTCCAAACAGGTAAACCCCGCGAGGAATCTCGGGCCGGTTGATCAGCTTTTTCAGCGCATTCGAGCGAGAGGCTTTGAACTCGATCCATTCGGTGGCACAACGCTCCAGCGCATCCACCGCCCGCAACTGCGCGGGGTCTGCTACAAAGCCGCGAGACGCAAGCTCTGCCTCATAGACTTCTTTAACGCTCAAGGCTAAAAGTTCAAAGTGCGTTTGTCAACAGCCAGGGCCGCTTCCTTGGTCGATTCGCTCAAGGATGGGTGCGCATGGCAAATACGGGCAATGTCTTCGCTGCTGGCTCTAAATTCCATCGCCATCACGCATTCGGCAATCAGCTCACTGGCCTGAGGGCCGACGATATGAACACCTAAAATTTCATCGGTGGCTGCATCCGCCAGCATTTTGACCATGCCCGTCGTGTCGCCCAAGGCGCGCGCGCGGCCATTGGCCAAAAAGGGAAACGTGCCCGATTTGTACGTGCGACCAGCGGCTTTGAGTTGCTGCTCGGTCTGGCCTACCCAAGCGATTTCAGGCGATGTGTAAATGACCCAGGGCACGGTGTTGAAGTTCACATGCGGGTGCTGCCCTGCGATACGCTCAGCCACGGCCACGCCTTCTTCCTCGGCTTTGTGCGCCAGCATGGGGCCACGCACCACGTCGCCCACGGCACAGACATTGGGTAAATTGGTTTTGCAATCGTCGTCCACCGTAATCATGCCGCGCTCGTCCAGCTTCAGGCCGACCGCCTCACCATTCAGGCCGATGGTGTTGGCCGTGCGGCCAATGGAGATGATCAGTTTGTCAACCGCCAGCATCTGTGCCTCACCCTTGGCATTGGTGTAAGCAATTGACACGCCCTTTTTGTCAGACTTGATCTCGCCGACTTTCACGCCCATTTCAATCTTCAGGCCTTGCTTGTCAAATGCTTTTTTGGCTTCTTTGGCGATTTGCTCATCCACCGCGCCCAGAAACGTCGGCAAGCCTTCCAACACGGTCACTTCAGCGCCCAGGCGACGCCACACGGAACCCATTTCCAGCCCAATGACGCCAGCACCAATCAGGCCCAGCTTTTTAGGCACCGCGCCGATGTTCAACGCGCCGTCGTTCGACAAAATATTCACTTCGTCAAACGGGGCACCAGGCAAAGCCCGCGCGTTCGAACCCGTGGCGATGATGATGTGTTTGCCCGAAATCGTCTCTTCAGCCGTACCCGACACCTTCAAATCGTACACACCGTCTTTGGCCGCAACAAACGAGCCGCGCCCGTGGAAGAACGCAATCTTGTTCTTTTTGAGCAAATACAAAATGCCGTCGTTGTTTTGCTTAACGACAGTGTCTTTGCGCCCGAGCATCTTGGCAACGTCGATCGTCAAGTCCTTCAAACCGATACCGTGGTCAGAAAAGTGATGACCAGCTTGCTCGTAATGCTCTGAACTTTGCAGCAAAGCCTTGGACGGAATACACCCTACATTGGTGCAAGTACCCCCCGGTGCAGGCCCGCCCTTGGCGTTTTTCCACTCGTCAATGCAGGCTACGCTGAAGCCCAGTTGCGCAGCACGAATGGCCGCGATGTAGCCACCAGGGCCAGCGCCGATGACGATGACATCGAATTGTTTACTCATACTTTTCTCACTTCATTCTCTTTTTTAACCCAGCACGGGCTCACTCTAACCAAGGCAAGCGCAGCTAAGCCCGTTCCAGAAACACCGCAGAACCGGCATTGCCGAGCCGCAGGTGTTGCCCCCTTGCAACGGGGAACGCGGCCACATGCAGTGGGCAAGCCGGCGGGTGTACCAAAATCAAATATCAAACAACAACCGCGCCGGATCTTCCAGCGCTTCTTTCATCGCAACCAAGCCCAGCACGGCTTCGCGGCCGTCAATGATGCGGTGGTCGTAGCTCAGGGCGAAGTAGTTCATGGGGCGTACCACCACCAAGCCGTTCTCCACCATAGCGCGGTCTTTGGTGGCGTGCACGCCCAAAATCGCGCTTTGGGGCGGGTTGATGATGGGGGTAGACATCATGGAACCAAAGGTTCCGCCATTGCTGATGGAGAACGTGCCTCCGGTCATGTCTTCAATGCCCAGTTTGCCGTCTTTGGCTTTTTGGCCAAACTCCGCAATCTTTTTCTCGATGTCGGCAAAGCTCATCTGGTCGGCGTTGCGCAAAATCGGCACAACCAGGCCGCGCGGCGAGCCCACGGCGATGCCGATGTCGAAGAATCCGTGGTAGACCACGTCGTTGCCATCGACCGAGGCGTTGAGCACCGGGAATTTTTTGAGCGCATGCACAGCCGCTTTGACAAAAAAGCTCATAAAGCCTAGCTTCACGCCATGCTCTTTTTCGAACTTTTCCTGAAAGCGCTTGCGCATGTCCATCACCGGAGCCATGTTGACTTCATTGAAGGTCGTCAAAATAGCGTTGGTCGATTGCGATTGCAGCAGGCGCTCAGCAATGCGGGCGCGCAGGCGGCTCATGGGCACGCGCTGTTGCGGGCGGTCGCCCAGGTTCACTTTGGGCGATGCCACTTGCGGCAATGACGTGAGGGACGCACCAGTTGGAATCGACACTGTGGTGAGTGCGGTGGGTACCGGTTTGACCGCCACCCCCGACGCCACTGCTGCCAAAACATCAGCTTTGATGACACGGCCATCTTTGCCAGTGCCTTCCACCGAACCTGCGGCCAGGTTGTTGTCCGCCATGAGCTTGGCAGCGGCAGGCATGGCGACACCAGCCATGCTGGAACCCGTTGCCGGGGCGGCAGACGACGCGACTGCACTGGGCCCAGCGGCCATTGAACTTGCCACAGGCGCGGCAACACTGACCCGGCCCTCGGTGTCGATACGGGCGATCAACTGCTCGGCCAATACCGTGCTGCCGTCGCCCATGACGATTTCAGCCAGCACACCCGCCGAAGGTGCAGGCACTTCCAGCACGACCTTATCGGTTTCGACTTCAATCAGTATCTCGTCAGTGGCGATCGAGTCGCCGACTTTTTTCTTCCATTGCAAGAGTGTGGCTTCGGCCACAGATTCAGACAGTTGCGGAACTTTTACTTCTACGATAGCCATTTTTAATCTCCGAATTTCTTATTTTGTAAGGACAAAGCCCTTGAGCTTGCCAAACGCGCCGTCAACCAGCGCCTTTTGCTGCTCTTGGTGCAGGTGCGAATAGCCAACCGCAGGTGACGCCGATGCTGCCCGTCCTGAGTAACCCAAACGCTGACCTTCGACCATGTTTTCATGGATGTAGTGCTGCACAAAAAACCAGGCGCCCTGGTTTTGTGGCTCGTCCTGGCACCAAACCACGTCGGTCACGTTGGGGTACTTTTTGAGTTCCGCAGCAAAGGCCTTGTGCGGGAACGGGTACAACTGCTCAACCCGCAGCAGCACCACGTCGTCATCGCCTTTTTCTTCGCGGCGGCGCACTAGGTCGTAGTACACCTTGCCTGAGCAAGCCACCACGCGCTTGACTTTGTCCGCCTTTTTGATCACGTCTTCCTTGTTTTCAGGAATCACGGTTTGAAAGCTGCCTTTGGTGAATTCACTCATCGGCGCGGCGGCGTCTTTGGCCCGCAAGAGCGACTTGGGCGTCATGATGATCAGCGGTTTGCGCAGGTTGCGCACCATTTGGCGGCGCAGCACGTGGAAAATCTGGCTGGCCGTGGTGGGCTGCACGATCTGCATATTGGTGTCTGCCGCCAACTGCATGAAGCGCTCCAGCCGGGCTGAACTGTGCTCAGGCCCCTGCCCTTCGTAGCCATGCGGCAACATCAAGGTGATGCCGTTCACGCGACCCCATTTCACCTCGCCACTCGCGATGAATTGGTCAATCACCACCTGCGCACCATTGGCAAAGTCGCCAAACTGCGCCTCCCAAATCACAAAAGTGTTGGGGTCGTTGGACGCGTAGCCGTACTCAAACGCCAGCACCGCCTCTTCGGACAAGATCGAGTCAATGACGACAAACGGTGCCTGATTGGGGGCCACGTTTTGCAGCGGCGTGTAAGTGCCTTCGTCAAATTTTTCGCGGTTTTGGTCGTGAATGACCGAATGGCGGTGCGTGAAGGTGCCGCGTCCGCAGTCTTCACCGCTCAGGCGTACCGGGTAGCCGCTGGCCACCAGCGACGCAAACGCCATGTGCTCGCCCATGCCCCAGTCCACCGGTATCTCACCCCGGCCCATCGCGGCGCGGTCTGCATAGACCTTTTTCACCAGGTTGTGCGGGGTTACGCTGTCAGGAATGGTGCTGATTTTTTCAGCCAAGCGCTTCCATTCTGCGGTGGGTATAGCGGTGTCGCCCGCGTCGGTCCACTTTTTGCTCAAGAAAGGCGTCCAGTCAACAGCGTACTTGTTCTTGAAGTTGGTAATGACCGGATCGAACGTGTTTTTGCCCGCGTCCAGCGCCGCACGCGTGGCTTTGACCATGTCGTCGCCCAAAGTTGCGCCCATACCCTGGGCGGACAGCTTGTCCGCATACAGGCGCCGCGTACCGGGGTGCGTGGCGATTTTTTTGTACATCAGGGGCTGGGTCAATGCCGGCGTATCTTGCTCGTTGTGGCCTAGTTTTCTAAAGCAAATGATGTCAACCACCACATCTTTGTGGAATTCCATGCGGTAGTCCAGCGCCAACTGGGTCGCCAAAACCACGGCTTCGGGGTCATCGCCATTGACGTGCAAAACCGGCGCTTCAATCATCTTGACCACATCGGTGCAGTACAAGGTGGATCGGCTGTCGCGCGGGTCGCTGGTGGTGAAGCCGATTTGGTTGTTGATGACCAAATGCACTGTGCCACCCGTGAAGTAGCCCCGGGTTTCGGCCAGTGCCAGGGTTTCCATCACCACGCCTTGGCCGGCAAACGCCGCGTCGCCATGCACCAGCACGGGCAGCACTTGCAGACCTTTGGGGTCGGCGCGGCGGTCCATGCGGGCGCGCACGGAGCCTTCAACCACGGGGTTGACGATCTCTAGATGCGACGGGTTGAACGCCAGCGTCAAGTGCACCGGCCCGCCAGGGGTGGACACGTCAGAGCTGAAGCCCTGGTGGTATTTCACGTCGCCGCTGGGCAGGTCTTCAGGGGCAGTGTGATCGAATTCGGCAAACAGGTCCGCTGGCACTTTGCCCAGTGAATTAACCAACACGTTCAAGCGGCCCCGGTGCGCCATGCCAATCACGATTTCTTGCAACCCTACCGAGCCACCACGCTGAATCAGTTCGTCCATGGACGCGATGAAGCTCTCGCCGCCTTCGAGCGAAAAGCGCTTCTGGCCGACATATTTGGTGTGCAAAAAGCGCTCGAGGCCCTCAGCGGCTGTAAGCCGATCCAAAATATGGCGCTTTTTGTCAGCTGTGAATTGCGGCTTGCTGCGAATGGCCTCCAGCTTTTGCTGCCACCAGCGCTTTTGGCCCTGGTCGGTCATGTACATGTACTCAGCGCCAATCGAGCCGCAGTAGGTTTCACGCAGCGCGTTGAGTAACTCGCGCAAAGGCATGGTCTCTTTGCCGAAAAACGTGTTGCTGGTGTTAAACACAGTTTCTTGGTCAGCGTCGTTAAAGCCGTAAAACGACGGCTCTAATTCGGGAATTTTTTCGCGTTCGGCGCGTTTCAGCGGGTCCAGGTCGGCCCAGCGGGCGCCGACATTGCGGTAGGCGGCAATCAGCTGCTGAACGGCGGTGCGCTTGCGCCCCATTTCAGAATCAGCGCCAGTGGCCATGACGACGGCCGTACCGCCCAGCTTGGCTCGCTCAGCAAAGGCGTTGATAACCGGCAGATGCGGCACGTCTTTGGTGTTGCTGCCATCGACTGCGGGCACGTACTGCAGCGCATCGAAGTAATCGCGCCACGAATCGGGCACGCTGCCGGGATTGGCCAGGTAGTTTTCGTACATCTCTTCGACATAGGGCGCATTGCCGCCGAAGAGGTAGGTGGTACTTTGGTAAGCACCGTAAATGGTACCCGTGCTGGACGTGGCTTGGGTGGGGGGGACTTGACTCATACTCCGCTGACCTCCATTTCCCTGTGGGAAATTTAGTTGGTTAGAAAACCTTCCGCGACACGGCTGAACCGATTGGCGGATGCGACGACTGCCTGGGAAGGGCCTGAAAACACATCGAAAACAAGCAGAATTGTGCCACCTTTTAGATGACGCTTGAATGACGCTGGGCTGACGACCGATCAAATATGACAGCTAATCAGAAATTGCCAATTTTTACCACAATTGTGGTAAATTTGACGATTTTGGCGTCAAAATTTGAAAATATGAATCAAATAGGCCTATAGCTCTCGAATAATATACATAGTATGCTATTTATATAATAGCAACCGAACGAGACCCTAGGACCACCAAATTTCAGCGCCACGCTACTTGATCAGTTCCAGCACCGCCTTGAAATCAGGGTGCTCTGCTGTTCGAAGCCATTCAAAGGCCACCATCTCGGTGGTCACCAACTCGGCCCCTGCGCCAGCCAGGCGGTCAAAGGCGGCATCGCGGTTGCGTTCGCTGCGGGAACTGCAGGCGTCGGTCACGACCCACACGTCAAACTCGTCTACCAGCAGGTCGAGCGCGGTTTGCATCAGGCAAACATGGGCTTCGCAGCCCGCCATGACGATCATGTTGCGCTCTGGGGCTGCGGGTTTTTGCAGGTGTTTAGGCAGGCTGCGGGCGTTGCCAGCGGGCGCTTTGGCAGGCGGGCGCAGCCATTCGCCCAAGCCTTCTTCGACGGCGCTGAAATGCATTTTGCTCAACGTCTGGCCGCACAAAGCGCGAATTTCGGCCACGTTGGGGCCCAAACCGGACGGGTTTTCTTCGGTACCCCACACCGGAACGTTCAACATCTGAGCGACTTTGCCCAAGCGAATGGCGTTGGCCAAGACAGCCTGATGGTCAAAAATGGAGGGCATCAGTTTGACTTGGTAGTCGACCAAGACCAATTGGGATTCAGCGGCATCTAGCAGCATGGAGGGCTTTCTTAAACATGGTTTGTCAGAGTGTAGTTTCCAATCAATCGAAGTCGCCTTGGGGAAATGGGTTACATCATCCTTTTGCGTGCTATGCCATGTCTGATATCCGTTGGAAAATAAACGCCTACCTCTTCTTTTGCACTAGAGCTGCCTTCAAACTCCATGACACCCGCGTTCAAGCCTGACACCAAATTGACCGCTCTTTGGCGTGAACCGGGCGACATCGTGATCGATGCCGCCAGTTCAAACGACTTTGCCGCTGTCAAAAGCCTCATCATTCAGGGCCTTACCGAGCGCTGGAGCACATACGAGGCAGCCTTCAATCCTGATTTGGACGACTTTGCGGCGACTTACCACAAAGCACTTGTCGTGGTCGCCCGAGTCGACCGTCAAGTGATGGGTTGCGGAATTTTGCTAAAGCACTCTGCAACCGCTGCACGTATTGTTCGAATGACCGTCGCGCAACCGTGGCAGCGCCAGGGCCTTGGGGGTCAAATTTTGAACGCCCTGCTTGCCGCCGCAAAAGCAAGCGGCCACAACGAGGTGCTGCTTGAAACCACTTCAAATTGGGCATCAGCTGTCAGTTTTTACCTGAAACACGGCTTTGAGCGCACCAAAATTGAACACGATGATCAGCATTTTCGATTTGCGATTGACGCTGTGCAGGGCAATTTCAGCCAGGTTCGCGTCAAGTGACCGCAATGCCAAAATTACCCTCTGCACCTGCAAGCCACGATAAACCATGATCACCCTCTTCTCCCCCCAACACGCCCTGCACGCCCCCGCCTACGAGTTTTTTCGGGGCGAGCGGGTGGCTTGTTTTGAATCTCCCGCCAGAGCCGATTTTGTGCAGTCTGAGCTGATGGCCCGCGGGCATGAGCTGCGCGCACCGCATTGCGACAGTTCTGAGGTGACGGCGCAAATTCACACCCCGCGGTATTTGGCGTTTTTGCAAACTTCGTGGGCGCAGTGGGTGGCGCTGGATGCTGCCAATGCCAATGTGCAGCCTTTCCCCTCCGTTTGGCCCGTGCGAACCTTGCGTGACGACCGCGAGCCGGTCAACTTCACTGGGCGGCTGGGCTTGTATTCGATGGACAACGGCTCGCCCATGGTAGCGGGCACCTGGGCAGCGGCCAAAGCAGGAGCAGACGCGGCGGTGAGCGCTGCAGACCTCATCACACAGGGCGCGCAGGGCGTGTTTTGCGCAACCCGCCCGCCTGGCCACCATGCGGGGGCGGACTTTATGGGTGGTTATTGTTTTTTGAACAATGCCGCCATTGCAGCGCAAGCCTTGCGCCATCAAGGCGCAGCGAAGGTCGCTATCTTGGATGCGGACTACCACCACGGAAACGGCACGCAGAGCATTTTTGACGACCGGGCCGACGTGTTGTTTGTCAGCATTCATGGCGACCCGCGCACCGAGTACCCGTTTTACTTGGGTCACGCGGATGAGACGGGTTCGGGTGCTGGCCTGGGCTTCAACCTGAACTTGCCTTTGCCTGCTGGCAGCAGCACATCCGCTTGGTTTGATGCACTTGAGTTGGCATGCGCCCGCGTCACGCGACACGCGGCAGACGCCTTGGTGGTGTCGCTAGGTCTGGACACATTTGCAGGCGACCCGATCAGCAAATTCGCCCTGCTGTCCGACGACTTCAGCCGCTTGGGGCAGCGATTGGCGCACTTGGGTTTGCCGACTATTTTTGTGCTGGAAGGCGGTTATGCGGCCCAGGAGTTGGGGGTGAATGCGGTCAACGTGTTGGATGGGTTTTCGGGTGGGTAGGTAGACAGGGGAGGTTTTTTTGAGCCCGTGGGCGGGATCAGGCCGACATGGCACTCAGCTCCGCGGCTGTCCCCCGCCTTCGGCTCCTCCTTAATGCCGCTGCGCTGAGCGCCATGCCGACCTGATCCAGTCGGCTGGATTTCCGCAGTTCAGGGCTTTGAATCCCCGAAAACCGACCCCGCACGCTGACTGCCGATGAAGCTGTGGCGAATAGCGCAGCGAAATCAAGAAGGAGGCCGTAGGCCGGGTGACATTCGCGGAGCTATTTGCCACGACGTCGTCGGCACGCCAAATTCGGTCAACGTCCCTTGAAGTTGGACTTTGTACCTCGCTCAATTGCTGCAACTGAACTGAGTTAAATCTCAACCTACCAAGCCGCCTCTAGCATTTCAATCAACTGAGAAGGGTCTTTGATCGGCCTTGGATTCGTTCGCACCCATAGATTGTCTTTCGCCCCCTCTGCGATTTTGGCAAATTGATCCCGGCTGACCTTAAGCGCAGACAGGCGCGACGGCAAGCCCAACGCGGCAATCAGATCGGCAACGCCCTGGGCTGCATCGCCATCTGCACGGCCCATAGCCTGGGCAATGCGCGCCTGCTGGGGCCTTGTCGAATCGAGGTTGTAGCGCATCACTTGCGGCAGCATCACACACGAGGTATGGCCGTGGCTCATGCCTGTGACGGCACCCAGCGAATGTCCCAAACCGTGGCTTGCGCCGTAGGGCACTCGCAAAATACCCAGGCCCGCCAACCACGCGCCTTGCAGGCAGGCCAGGCGGGCGTTCAGGTCAGACGGGTCGGCTTTGACACGCGGCATGGCCTCACACAGCAGCGTTAATGCATGCAAGGCGGCAGCTTCTACCAGGGGCGACGGGGCGATGGAGCAAATGCCCTCCACGGCATGGTCAACCGCGCGAATGCCGGTGGAATGCCACAGCCAGTCGGGCGTGGGCAGGGTCGATTCGGCATCCAAAATAACAGCGGCAGGGCCAATGTCGCGGCCCATGTAACCGTCTTTGACCTGACGCACCGGGTCGACACAGCCTCCAAAGTTGGAGAATTCAGCCGCACTCAGGGTGGTTGACACCGCAATTTGGCGGTACGGCAAGGGTTTGATGGTGGGCGCGTGGCGGCTGCCGTCGGAGTTCACGCGCAGGTGGTAGTCAGACAACTGCTCAGGCTTGGTCAAACCATGCGCCACCGCAATCAGCATGACTTTCACGGTGTCAATCACTGTGCCCCCACCGATGGACACGATCAGGTCGGGGTGGGTGGCGCGGGCTGCATCGGCGCAGGCCAGCACACTGTCGCGCGGGGTGTGTTCGCGGCATTCGTCAAAAGTGCCCACGCAGCGCGCGCCCAAGGCGCTTCGAATTTTGCTCACCACGTCGGTTTGCCGATTGAGTGTGCGCCCGGTCACGATAAACAGCCGCTTTGCGCCGCGCCGGTCAGCCTCTTCCTGCACGGCAATGGCGGCGGGTTTGCCCCATACCACGCGGTCTTGCGCCAAAAATTCATGGAGTCCGGGGGTCATGCTTTGTCCGATCTTGAAAATTGAAATACCGCCAATGAATTCTGATTATTTTCGATTTTGATTGAGTTCGCGCGAGAATGCGCGACACCATGAACCAAGCCAACACCGCGCAGCGCCTGACTCGCACCTTCACCGCGTTTTTTGAATCTGAACGGGCCGGTGCCGTATTACTCGCGGCGTGTGTGGCAATCGCCTTGGCGTTGGCCAATTCACCGCTAGGCCCCGGCTATTTGGCGTTTTGGCAAACCCCGCTGGCGGGCTTGAGCCTGGCGCATTGGGTGAATGACGCGCTGATGGCCGTTTTCTTTTTGTTGATTGGCCTGGAACTAGAGCGCGAGCTGTACAGCGGCGAATTGTCCAAGGTTAAAAACGCCATGCTGCCGCTGGTGGCGGCTTTGGGCGGCATGCTGGTGCCAGCAGGCATTCACCTTGCACTGAATGTTGGCCTGCCCACACAAGCCGGCTTTGGCATTCCGATGGCGACCGACATTGCATTTGCTTTGGGCGTTTTGGCCTTGCTGGGGCCGCGTGTGCCCGCTTCACTGAAGGTTTTTGTCGTCGCATTTGCAGTCATTGACGACTTGGGCGCCATCGTGACGATTGCCGTTTTTTACACCGCCCAATTGTCGTGGAGCTACCTTGGCGCGGCGCTTGGGGTGTGGGCGGTTTTGGCCGCTTTGAACTGGCACTGGAGGGTGATGCACCTGGCCCCGTATCTGCTGGGCGGCGCGATCCTTTGGTTTTTCACCCTGAAATCGGGCGTGCACGCGACATTGGCGGGGGTCGCGCTGGCCTTTGCCATTCCGTTTTCAGCGCTGGCCGATGACGGCAAGTCGCCCTCGCACAGGTTGGAGCATTTTTTGCACAAACCCGTGGCGTTTCTAATTTTGCCGCTGTTCGCGCTGGCCAATGCGGGGGTAGTGGTCTCTGCCGACGGTTTGCAAGACCTGCTGAACCCCAACGCCTTGGGCATTGCCTTGGGGCTGGCGTTTGGCAAACCGATTGGCATCACCCTGGCTTGTGCCCTGGCCGTGGCCCTTGGGCTTTGCCACCTGCCAGCTGATCTGACTTGGCGGCATGTGTTTGGCGCGGGTTTGCTGGGTGGCATTGGCTTCACCATGTCGATTTTTATTGCCCAAATCGCGTTTGACGGGAATCAAGCGGTTGTCAACAGCTCCAAAATGGCAATTCTGCTGGCCTCGATCCTGGCTGGGGCGGCGGGCTTTGTCTGGCTCAGGCTATTGCCGCAGGTGGCTGCGTACCGCCCCAATTGAAAGTCTGAGCCTTGCGAGCCAACTGGTGCGATGATGCCGTTCATGACCCACACCACCCGTTTTAAATCCGTCAGCCTGATTGGCGCGCCCACCGACATAGGCGCGGGCACACGCGGCGCAAGCATGGGGCCAGAGGCGTTGCGCGTCGCGGGCATTGTTGAAGCGATTGAACGCTTTGGCTTGCAGGTGCGCGACTGCGGAAATTTGCAGGGGCCCGCCAACCCCTGGCTGCCCGCGGTCGATGGTTTTCGGCATTTGAATGAGGTGGTGCAATGGAACCGACTGCTGCACGAAGCCATGTGGGCCGAGCTGCAAGCTGGCCATCTGCCCGTGATGCTGGGGGGCGACCATTGCCTGGGCATTGGGTCGATCAGCGCGGTGTCGCGCCACTGCCGCCAAGTGGGCAAAAACCTGCGCGTGCTGTGGTTCGATGCCCATGCTGATTTCAACACCGCCACCCTCACCCCCAGCGGCAACATCCACGGCATGCCGGTGGCCTGCCTGTGCGGCAAAGGGCCACAAGCCTTGGTTGAAATTGGCGGCTACAGCGCCGTGCGCCCAGCGCTCAACCCTAAAGACCTGCGCCAAATCGGCATTCGCAGTGTGGACGCAGGCGAGAAAAAGCTGGTGCACGACATGGGCATCGAGGTGTTTGACATGCGCTACATCGACGAAATGGGCATGCGCCACGCCATGAGCCAAGCCCTGGCGCAGCTGGACGACAACACCCACTTGCACGTCAGCCTGGACGTTGACTTTTTAGACCCCGACATCGCCCCAGGCGTAGGCACCACCGTGCGCGGCGGCCCCACTTACCGCGAAGCGCAGCTGTGCATGGAGATGGTGGCCGACACCGGCTGCCTGGCTTCGCTGGACATTGTGGAACTGAACCCGGCCTTTGACATTCGCAACCGCACCGCCGAGCTGGCGGTGGACTTGGTGGAAAGCCTTTTTGGCAAAAGTACATTGATGCGCGGTTAGCATGAAATGACGCCTACAGCGGTGATGCAAAACAGTCTTACAAAACCCTGGTAACCCTATGAAACGACGCAATATTCTTCAAACCGCCCCGCTTCTCATAGCACCCGCATGGCTGGCGACGCCCGCCTTGGCCCAGACGGCCTACCCCGCCAAACCCATTCGCTTTGTGGTGCCCGTGTCACCCGGCGGCGGTGCAGACACCATTGCCCGCACAGTGACAGAGCGATGGGGCAAGGTGCTGGGCCAAACTTTCATTGTGGAGAACCAGGCCGGAGGCGGCGGCGCCATTGCCTGCCAAAACGTGGCCCGCGCCGCGCCCGATGGCTACACCTTGATTCAAGGCTACGTAGCCACCCACGGCACCAGCCCCGCCACCCGCAAATTGCAATACGACGCGGTGAAAGACTTCACCCCCATTGGCATGATTGGCGGGTCGCCCAACGTGCTGGTGGTCAACGCCAATTTGCCCATCAACAACATCCGCGAATTTGTGGCCTACCTCAAAGCCAACCCCGGCAAGCTCAGTTATGGCTCAGCCGGCGGCGGGTCGCTGACGCACCTGACCATGGAGTTGTTCAAGCAGCAGCTCGGCAGCTTTATGGTGCACATTCCGTACCGGGGTGTCGCCCCTGCCTTCACCGATCTAATTGGCGGGCAAACGCAGGCCATGTTTCCGGGATTGCCGGGGGCTATTCCGCATATTCGCTCGGGGCGGGTGCGGCCCTTAGCAGTGACTGGGTTGGCGCGCCACCCGCTACTCAAGGACATTCCTACGCTGGACGAATCGGGTTTCAAAGGGTTTGACGCCATGCAGTGGTACGGCGTGATGGGCCCGGCCAACCTGCCCGCCCCCATCACCAAATTGTTGAGCGACACCCTGGCGCAGGTGCTGCGCGCGCCCGACATGCGCGAGAAGCTGACCATCGAAGCGCTCGAACCCATCATCATGAGCCCCGAGCAGTTTGGCCAGTTTGTAATTAGCGACATTGCCCGCTGGACCAAGTTGGCCAAAGACCGGGGGATTCAGCTGGATGCGTGACGGGCAGGCGGTTGCTTATCAATAGTCGCACCTGCAGGGCCAAATCACCAAATTTGCCAAAAATGGGTGTTTTTTACCACAATTGTGGTAAATTTGACTGAAAAACCCGGTTTTTCGGAAAATACGAACAAAATAGGCCTCTAGCTCTCGAATAATATACATAGTTTGCTATATATTACATAGCATTTACAGTCAGTTAGTCAGTCAGTCACTCGCTCATTCATTCAATCACCGTCAACAAACCGAATCTCCATGGCCCGCAACACCCAAGTCAGCGCAGACCTCAACGCGCCGCCCATCACCCAAATTTTGGCTAATTTCGTTGCCCATCACCCCTCGCGCACCCAGGGCGGCTGGAGCCAAGCGGTAGACCACGAAGCGCATCGCACTTTTTTAAACTGGCTGGGCTGCGCCGTCGGGGCCTCCCACCACGACGCAGCCAATGCCGCCCTGCGTGCCGTGCAAATGCTGCAACCCAGCGCCCAAGCCAGCGTGCTGGGCCGCCGCGACAAGGTCGACATGGCCAGCGCCGCGCTCATCAACGGCATCAGCTCGCACACCTTTGACTTTGACGACACGCACCTCAAAACCATCATTCACCCGGCTGGCCCAGTGGCATCGGCCTTGCTGGCTTTGGCAGAAGGCTTAAGCGGCAGCCCCGCGCTCCAAGGCCGCGTGATCACAGGGCGTGACTTGATCGACGCTTTGGTCATCGGCATTGACGTGTCCTGCCGCGTCGGCAACGCCATGTACCCCGACCATTACGACCGCGGCTGGCACATCACGGGTTCAACGGGCACGTTGGGTGCCGCCGCCGGTTGCGCGCGCTTGCTCGGCCTGGACACTGCCAAAACCGCCATGGCATTGGGCATTGCCGCGTCTCAACCCATTGGCATGCGAGAACAATTTGGCAGCATGACCAAGCCGTTTCACCCAGGCGGCGCAGCGCGCGCTGGGCTGATGTCAGCACTCATGGCACACCAAGGGTTCACGGCCAGCCCCAAGGCGCTTGAGGCACCGCGCGGCATGATGCAAACCATCTCCAGCAAAAACGACTGGCATGAAATCACCCACGAACTGGGCGAGCGGTTCGAAATCTCGTTCAACACTTACAAACCGTTTGCCTGCGGCATCGTCATTCACCCCGCCATGGACGCCTGCGCTCAGCTCAAAGCCCAAGGCGTGACCCCCGACGCGGTCGAGCGCATCGAGCTCAAAGTGCATTCGCTGGTGCTTGAACTGACTGGCAAAAAGGAACCGCAAGACGGTCTGCAAGCCAAGTTCAGCGTCTACCACGGCTGTGCAGCCGGCCTGATTTTTGGCCGCGCCGCTGAAGAAGAATTCGCCGACGCCATCGTCACCCGTGCTGACGTCGTCGCCCTGCGCCGCAAAGTAGTCGCTACGGTAGACGATACCACCGACGAAGCCAGTGCCGACGTGACGGCCTTCCTCAAAGATGGGCGCGCCATCCATGTTTTCGTTAAAAACGCGATTGGCTCGCTGGAAAACCCCCAAACCGACGCCATGCTGGAAGCCAAATTTCACGGCATGTGCAATGCGGTCATTGGGGCGTCGCGTTGCGATGAGTTAATTGGGGCGGCTTGGAATTTGGGGGCTGCACAGAGTGTTGCAAATTTGGTGGGGTTTGCGGCTGGTAGGTGATGCGTTCGACAACTCCACCCCCCCTTCATCTCGCAACATCGCTTTCAAGCAGCAGGCGCACATAGCGCGTGTACGGAATTCCTTTTGCTTTGGCCTTGCTTTTCAACGCATCCAGCAGATTTTGAGGCAGGCGCATATTCAGGGCGGCGGCTTTCGGCTCGAACTCGAAACGCATTGGTTTGAAGCCCGACAGGTCAAATGTAGAAAGGTCTGCCGAATCAACAAATTGCTCTGCCGCTGCATCACTTTTGAGCGATGTCATGGGTGTAGTTTTGGCCTTGGTTTTAGAAGCGGTTTTCATAGTGATCAATCTCTTTCTGATGCATATACCTGGCACTGATGGGGCGCAGCGCCGCTTGGCCGTTAACCCTGCGCGTCATGAAAACTAAAAAGACGTAGCGCCCTATTGCCGTCTTTCCGATGGCTCTCATGCGTGGCTCATCCGAGTTCGGGTCTGGCATGACGGAAGGCGTGCCCAGCAGAACTTGTTCAATTTCGTCACGCGAAACTCCATGTTTTCCGCACTTTGGCCAGTTGCCTTCATCCCAATCGAATCCTGTAAATTTCATGTTGAATTATACGCATTTGTCTACACATTTGCCAACGCACTTTGACCCACCCCGCAGGTCATTAGAGTGCGCGGCTCTTCTGAAAACACACTTAGCACCGGGCGACGATCCGCCTAAACTGTCCACAAATGCCATCGAGCCCGCAAACTCATTTTTATCGGCGGCTCGCAAAGATTCAAGGTAACGAGTGCGTCTGGCTAACAGTTTTAGCCCAACTGGCGACGGTTTGGCGCTAGTGTTGACTTGAGCATTTGTCGATAATTTTTACACTGTAAACCTAACGCGTTTGACGAATGACGCGGTGGATTCGCGCCGCGCTGACTCACCGAGGGTTAGCACCCAGTCTTTTTTTTAAATTTGGCTTGCATTCGAAATGCTTTGATGATGGGCTAGCGCCGTAAGGGGCGTTACATGTTGTCACACTCACATGCAATGAATTGCGTTGCCGGTTTTGCATCGAAAACTGTCGGTTTACTTAACAGTTACATGTTGCACTTGGGTTAAAACCCAGTCCCTTTTCCTTTATTTGGGCGTTTTGACTACTTTCGCACACATTGAGTACGCGTATTCCCTAGTTCTTTTCGGTTTGGCATGGTTCTCGCTTAGCTCGGCTAGCCTTTCGCGATTCGATTCAATCGTGCGGCAACTTTGGTAACTGGCGTTCGCTATCCCTGAATGCCAACAACATATAGAGAGAACCTATGAAAAAAACCTTGGCAACTATTGCACTGCTCGCTGCCAGC
Source organism: Rhodoferax sp. (assembly GCA_031431035.1). GTDB lineage: Bacteria > Pseudomonadota > Gammaproteobacteria > Burkholderiales > Burkholderiaceae_C > JANYCG01. The sequence goes on along the minus strand of JANPCR010000172.1, from coordinate 4,067 downwards.
GTGGGCATGGCGCAAGCCGCCCCACTGCTGTCTGAGAATTTCGATGACATCCGCACCTTGAACGGCAACGGCTGGGTTCGAAACAACGAAAGCACGCCTTTGGGCACAACCTCTTGGTTCCAAGGAAACCCAGCCGTTTTTGAAGCTGACAGCGGCGCGCCCAACTCATACATTGCAGCAAACTACCTCAACGCCGGGACTAACGGCACCGTCAGCAACTGGCTTCTTACACCAGAAGTCGGCATTACCAGCCGCCAAACCCTGGATTTTTCATTGCGTCTGCTCGGCGGCTTCTCCTTATTCGACACGGTTGAGGTCTACTTAAGCAGGAACGGTGCCAGCACCGATTTATCTGACTTTGTGCTGCTTCAGACCTACGCCTCTGACATCGACACCGGCTGGACCAAAGAAACGCTCTTCGTTGACGGCACTGGGACTGGTCGCTACGCGTTCAGGTACTTGGTTGACAACACCCGCGACAACGGCAACTACATCGGCATCGATAGCGTGACTGTGGATGTACCAGAACCTACAAGCACCGCTTTGTTTGGCATCGCCATCTTGGGCTTGGCTTTGAGCCGTCGCCGCGCATCTACCCTAATTGCTTCGAAAAAATAATCGGATTAAGCTTCGCTGGTGCATCTTCGCGATATCGTGATCCGATACCGTGAAGAGCCCAGCGATTTTTTGTTTCTAACCCCCAGACTGGAGATTCACCATGACAAAAAAACTAAATAACAGTGCCAAACATGTCGCCAAATATGTTGGTATGGCTGCTGCGCTTGCGTTGGCTGCGTTGACAGCGCCAGTAGCCAGCGCTCAGGGCGCACAAGGTATGCGCGTAGCCAAAGATGCCGTGACGGGCGAACTGCGTGCTTTGACCGCTGAGGAACACAAAGCATTGGACGCAAAAGGCGCGCCAGACGCTGGCAAAGGCGCTGGCCTGAAGCGTGCAGCCGCAGCGGCCCCCGCAAAGTCAGAGCCCACACTGATTAAACACAACGGCTCCGCCAAAGTTTACGGTGCCCGCATGAGCGACGAGCTGATGAGTCAGTCTGTCGTGGTTCGCATGGCAGACGGTTCGCTGCAAGAAGTATGCACCGACCCAAGCCATTCGCACACTGTCGTCAAGGCATTGCAATCGACCACAAAAACAAGCCCTATCAAAGCCCTGGAAACGGAATAAGCCATGAATAAGTCCATCAAATTCGCATTGAATTCAGTTTGTACAGCCGTTCTACTGGCGGCCAGTGCGGCGCAAGCGGCCACCATCGTGATTCAGAGCCGCGACCCAGCGGGCGTTGGTTTTAACGACCCAACGCCTGTTGCTCCAGTTGGCGGTAACCCCGGCACAACTTTGGGCCAGCAACGCTTCAACGTTTATCGCGCAGCCGCAGACATTTGGGAAGCCAACCTGACCAGTACAGTGCCGATCATAGTGAGCGCGGGCTGGGAAGCGCTGACCTGTGACGCTGGCAGTGCCGTTTTGGGTAGCGCTGGGGCATGGAACTTTTGGGCAAGTGGCGACCTGGATGTTCCATTGGGAGTCCCAAATACCTGGTATCCTCAGGCCTTGGCCAACAAACTGGTCGGCTTCAACATTCCTGACTACGTGGGACAGGTTGACGACGGCTCTGGGTATGGGAATGTTGACATCAAAACCCAGTTCAACGTGAACCTAGGGGCTGCAAATTGCCTGTCTGGCAGGTTCTTTTATTTGGGGCTTGATGGAAACGCTGGGCCCAATGTCAACTTCATGGCCACTTTGTTGCACGAGTTAGGGCATGGCTTGGGCTTTGCGCTAGGAACCACGAGCTCGGCGACGGGTTCGCGCTTTTTGGGGCTGCCCAGCGTTTGGGAAGGCTTCATGACAGACGGCACGACCAGTAAAACCTGGTTGACTATGACCAATGCCGAGCGGGTTGCATCCGGCATCAACTTCCAAAAGCTAGGTTGGAACGGTGCCAATACGGTGGCAGCGGCACCCTTGGTGCTGAAGGCGGGTACTACGCCCAAACTCACTATCAGCGGAGTTAATGCAGGGGCAACTGCTGGTGACAAGGCGCTTGGCGAAGCCTCGTTTGGCCCACCTTTGAACCCATCACCTGTGACTGCTGAAGTAATGCCAGTGACGTCATTGACAGGTCCAGTTGGCGCGACGGGCTCTGGTTGCGGCCCCTTGACCGCGAACGATGCCAGGGCAGTGTTAGGCAAAATTGCGCTGATGGACCGTGGCGCATGCGGCTTTGTAGTCAAAGTCAAAAATGCTCAAAACGCTGGCGCCTTGGGTGTTCTGATTGCCGACAACGTGGTGGCACCGATTTCGGGCTTAGGCGGTGCAGATTCCACCATCACCATTCCGGCGGTTCGGATTCTGCAGGTCGACGGCGACGCTTTGAAAGTTCGCTTGGCAACCCGGTCGCGCACCAACTCTGGCGTCTTTGCGACTTTGATTGCACCGTTCAACGGTTTGCTCGCAGGTGCAGATGCGTCAGGTCGCCCATTGTTATTCACGCCAAATCCCCGACAACCGGGCTCGTCGGTTTCGCACTTTGACATCAGCGCAAGCCCGAATCTGCTAATGGAACCCAGCATCAATTCTGATCTGACCACCACGCTGAAAGCACCAAAAGACCTGACAGTGCCTTTGTTGCTTGACCTGGGTTGGACTGCTCCTTGATGAAATAGTTGAACGCAAGGGCAGCTTCAAATCTGCCCTTCCCATAAAAAAAGAGTGCTGACAAGCACTCTTTTTTTTGGGAGAACGCAAACTGCTTTGAGTGCACGTTTTTTAGCAACCCTCTTGGGCGAGCCTCTGCTAACGCGCCCTACATTGTCTCCGGAGCCGCGCCAGTCGCCACAGGCTGCTTGGCTGCGCACAAAGTTCCGGTTGCAGTGACACCGCCCTGGCATTCACTGCTGCTTGCTGCCGCACTACCCTGTGCGCCGCTGCTTGGCTTGTTGGCACTCAGCGAATCGTCAGCGTCGCCTTTGCCACCACCGCAGGCGCTCAAAACAAGCATGATCACGACACTAGGTAAAAGTAATTTCATGAACATGGCTCCAAAAAAATTAAACGGGTTGCAATTGTCAAGCTATCCTGATTCGCAGCCTTCGATTTTACCATTTAGCCTTTAGGTTGTGGCGGTTTTGCTGGAGGTAGCCCCAGCAGCATTTGCAAAACCAACCTGCACTTCACTAAACGGCTCCCAAACCAAAAACCGGTGGTCACGTCGGGTTTGGGCGCGAGTTTCCAGTAGCCAGGCGACATCAAGCCCGGTGAAAGGATGCTGGTCTTCAGGGCCAAGAATTCGGGACATGGCGTCAGGCTTTCTTCAAACCATCAAACAACGCCCCTAGCTTGAAGATACCGCTGACCCGGGCCACGTTGGCACCGTCTGCCGTGACCAAACCCTGCATAAAAATCAAACTGCGGGTCACGCGCAGCACTTGCGCCTCACCTTGCACCCATGCGCCTAGGGGCGATCCCGATAGATAGTCAATTTGCAAATTGATGGTGGGCAAAAACCGGCCAGTTGCCTCTTTGCAGACGACATGCGCCGTCATGGGACACAGCATGTCGCAAAAAGTTGCCATCATGCCGCCGTGGCAAATGCCCATGGGGTTGGTGTGGCGCGGCTCGACCCGAAAACCCATTTGAATGCCGCCTTCGCTGCGCCGGGTGTACAAGGGGCCGTTGACTTCAATAAAGCCTTCGCCAAACCGACGCGGTTTGAAGCCTTCTGGCACCGGCAAAGTAACAAAAGCAGGCGGCGGGCTCAGGGTTTCGGTCATCGGGGTCTCCAGCAGATTTGAAGCTGCCATTGTGGGGCGGCGCACGGCAGGCCACAGTCCAAAGCGTGACAAGCCAGCAGGTCGCGCTGGGCTATGCTGAATTCAAATTTGCGCCAAATACAAGGAAACACCTCGATGAGCAACAGCACAACTCCCGCCTTTGAAATGATCAGCCTGGCGATGCAAGGCACAGTGGCCGTGATCACCCTGAACCGCCCAGAGCGCCTGAATGCGGCGCCACCGCAGATGTTTGAAGAAATTTTGGCTGCCCT
>JANPCR010000171.1:0-2569 GCA_031431035.1 Rhodoferax sp. | reverse complement strand
GTGTCTGGTGTCTGGTGGATTGGTAGCTTGATCAGCTATTGATGCTGTAAAATTGATTACGGTAAAATCCCGTACCGATTGCCAAATTCTAGAAATCCCAAATCATGACCACCACCGCTCGTTTCGACCTGACCATGGACGCTGCCGACAAAGACCTGGTGGCCCGCGCCGCTGCGCTGATGGGCGCGACCATGGCTGGCTTTGTGCGGGCTGCGGCGAAAGAAAAAGCCTTGACCATGCTAGACCGCGAGTCGCGCGTCACGCTTTCGCAGCGTGACTTTGCGGCGTTTTCAAAGGCGCTGGGCGGCGCCTTCAAACCCAACCCTGCGCTGAAAGGCGCGTTGGCCGCAGCAAAGAAATCAGTCCGCCGGGTTTGACCCCCTGTGCTGGAAGAACACGCGTTTGACCCGGCTGTCCATGACCGTGCAGGTTTTACCTGCGGCGTGCCCGAGCTTGACGACTACCTGCACCGCTTTGCCACGCAGCATCGCCGCAAAGGCATCAGCACGGTTTTTGTACTGATCAATTCAGAAGCGCCCCGTTTCATTTTGGGCTACTACACCTTGAGTGCCGCACAAATGGACGTTGCCAGCTTGAGCGACGCGGACAAAAAGAAGCTGCCGTGTTACCCCGTGCCGTGCTTTCGCATGGGGCGGCTGGCCTGTCGTGCAGACCGACAGGGAGAAGGCCTTGGAAAATTGCTAGTTGCATGCGCAGTAGACCGGTGCCTACAAGCGCAAAAGCAGGTTGCCGCGTTTGCGTTGATTGTGGGTGCCAAGAACCTGGCTGCCAAAGAGTTCTACCAGCACTATGGATTTACGCCCTGCGCCGATTCACCGATGACGCTTGATTTGCCGTTGGGGTCGGCCGGATAACTCCCCTGCGAGCGCTCATTCAGCGCGTGAAGATGATGAGCGACAAACCCGCCGATTCTGCACCGAGCTGAGACTTGTCGGTGCGACTGGTAGTTGCATCAGTTTTTGATCAAGAAAGTGAAGAGTGTCTTTGGGTCAAAAGTAGCAGGTTACTGTCGTTTCCGTCGAAGATGAGAATTGATTGATGCCCGGCGCTGGCAGTGGTCACTCTGGAAAAATGCACCGAAATGTTAGATTTACTCGTGGCCCACAGGGCTTAGCTTGCTTGTCTATGCCATGCTTCCAGAATTGCTGCGTTGCCCCCTTCATGATTACAAGGCAACCCGAGGGTAGCTCAATACGGACTGGCTTCAAGTCGGGACTTTTCTTGTGTTTCAGCCCAAGTCTCATCAGCCATACCGGCCAATGTGCGCTAACACACCGACAGCAGTTCTTTCTCGGTCAATGATGGCCTTGTTGAACTTTCACGTTGATTGAACAGGAGTAATCCATGAACACATTGTTAAAGAGCGCATTGGCTGGGGCCGCGCTGGCTGCAGCAGGCCAGGTGGCTGCGCAAGTCACTTTTTATGAACACGACAACTACCAGGGTCGCTCGTTCACCACGCAACAGCCGGTGGGCGACTTTGAGCGCTTTGGTTTCAACGAGCGGGCGTCGTCCGTGCTGGTGCAGGGCGGGCCTTGGGAGGCCTGTGAAGATGTGCGCTACGGCGGGCGCTGTGTAGTGTTGCGCCCGGGGCAATATGGGTCGCTCAACGCCATGGGGCTTGGCGGACGCATTACCTCGGTACGTACCATCCCGGTCGGCCAGCGAGTGCCAGACAACCGGTATGCCCCGCTGCCCATGGCCTCGCAAGTCATCTTTTACGAACGCTCCAACTTTGAAGGGCGCTCCCTTACTGTAGTGGACCCGCTGGAGGACTTTTCGCGTTCTGCTTTTAACGACCGCGCCTCGTCGGTCATGGTGATCGGCGATGCCTGGGAGCTGTGTGAAGACTCGCGCTTCAATGGGCGCTGCGTGGTGCTGCGCCCAGGGCGGTATGCCAACCTGGCGGCCATGGGCATGGGCGACCGGCTCTCGTCGGCCCGGGCCGCAAACAGCGTGGCACGTGTGGAAGAGCCGCGCTATGTGGCACCACCCGCGCCTTTGCCTTTACCAGTGGCAGCACAGGTAATTTTTTATGAACGGGAGAATTTTGAAGGGCGCTCCATGACGGCTGACGCGCAAATCGAAAATTTCCGTGACACGAGCTTCAATGATGCGGCCTCTTCAGCGGTGGTTCTGGGCGAGCGGTGGGAACGGTGGGAGGTGTGCTCAAACGCCGGCTACAGGGGCACTTGCGTGGTGTTGCGGCCCGGGCGATATCCCTCGCTGGCGGCCATGGGTTTGAACAAAAGCGTGTCATCTTTGCGTGCCGTGCAGCGTGATGCGCAAGTTGACGACAGCCGCTATGCGCCTCTGCCTGCAGCGGTGTACGACAACCGGCGGCGCAATAACGAGCGCCTGTATGAAGTCAATATCACCTCGGTGCGTGCCGTTGTGGCCCAGGCCGGGCAACGCTGCTGGGTAGAGCGCGAGCCCGTGGCACAAGTGCGGAGCAACCCCAACGTAGGCGGTGCGATATTGGGTGCTGTCATTGGCGGCATTTTGGGGCACCAGGTGGGTGGCGGCATCGGCAAAGACATCGCCACTG
>JANPCR010000170.1:0-18427 GCA_031431035.1 Rhodoferax sp. | reverse complement strand
GGTGCCCTTGCCTGGCAGTTCCAACTACCAGCGCTTGATGGACCGCTGGGCGCCGTTTGAAACCGGCAGCGGCTATGTGTGGATTGCAGCCCGCAACACCAGCCGCGCCGCCCAGGTGGAAGCTGGCCGCGCGTGGGTGCGTATGCACCTGCAGGCCACCGCTGCGGGGGTGGACATGCACCCGCTGTCGCAGGCATTGCAAGAGTTTGTGGAGGTGAAAACGCAGTACGAAGGCATGCATCGCCTGCTGGGCTTGGATTCGGCTGCGACGCCGTTGCAGATGTTGGCGCGGGTTGGTTATGGGGTAAAGGCGGCTGAGGGGTCGCCCCGGAGGGAGTTGGGCGGGATTATTCGGGGTTGAGGAAAGTGAATTGATTTTTCGCAGTTCTGGCCGGGTTGCGCTTGATAGCGACTGGGGAATTGTTGTGTTTTTTTGAGTTGGGTTGGGGTTTTGAGATTGCGCTTGCCAGCGGGCAAGCCGGGTCTCGCCCCGGCGGGCGACTCACTTTTCTTTGCTTCGCCATCGATAAGTAAGCAAAGAAAAGGCGACCCGACAGTCTGGGTCCCTGCTCTTGCGCATCGGGCAACTTGCGGTGCTCAAAACCGCCGGGGTCTTGCTCAAACTCGCTGCGCGCATTCCTTTTCTAAATCGCCTTTGAAGTAGGCGCACTGACGAAGACAGTGCTTTAGCACGGCTAGGAGGGGCAACGCCCTTCAACGGTGATTTAGAAGAGGAATCAGACAGTCGCAAGCCCTGATCCGTCAGTCTTTGTGCTCCTCAGCCCAGTCTGCACGGGGGGGGAGGGTGACTCGCAACCTGCCTAGCGCAGCGGCACCCTGTAGCTGCGAGCCCGCGGCGAGCAACCTGTTAGCCTGCTGCCCCTGAGACCAGCGGAAATGCGGCAGGGTCTCGGATGGACTGCACCGATAAATCGACGTCCAAACCAGGCCAATAGAGATGGTCGGGGGTCGGCCACTGAACATCTGAAATCTGTTCAATAGTCCCCTTTCGAAACCATGGGAATTGATCGAAGGGTACCAGCAACTCTTCGTCGGCAAGCAGCAGCCAAAAACCATGTTTTGACACATGGGTAACTTCAGCCGCCAAAGTGGTGGTTCCAGGCATCTTGAATCTCCTTCAAATGTGCATTCACAACTGCCTGCGCTTGTCGAAGTTGCGTCGCAGAAAGACCAGTTTGATTGGCTAAAACTACTTGAGGCGTCAGCCAAAACTTCGCTTCGCCGTCAGCATGCGCAACATGCACGTGAATGCGTGTCTCCTCGCGAGAAAAAAAGAAGAGACGAAATTGGCCGTCACGAACAATGGTAGGTGCCATTCCGGTACTGTAACCAACTTATCTCGCAGGCTAACGCTAAGGCCCGCAGACGCCGCAGGTGCTCCGATGGGCCTGCATGTTAAACCGTTGCAGACAATACGCGACCCACACCCTTGATACAGCCTTCCCAAACCGTGAACTCCGCACCAACCGGGAAATATTGCTTCGCGTCCGGGACGAGCAGTTCCACTTCTGCATGAAAAGATTGGCCTGGCCTGGGAACACCTTGAAACAACATCCGGGCCGACCAATGCCCATTATTGATCCCGAGAACCGTGCGCCACTCTCCCGACAACAGGGGCCCGACTCGCCCGCCAGCGTCTGTGCTCAAGAGATGGATCTCAGCAACGAACGATTTAGACATTGAGGGTGCGAGGCTGTAAAAAAACCCAATTTCCGCATTCGCCATATCGGCTTTGCACGATTCGCAGATCGGGTTTCAGGAATTTAGCGCTCATTCGCAAAGTGTGCCGCAATATCCTTCGCTTTTTCGCCCCATGGCAACTTTTGGCCTTCTTGGCCGCTCAATTGAACCCTTTGGCATCCCAAAGCCGTCTTTGCTAGCCGCTCAATGTCGTGCTCCATGCAGCACGGGAGTTGCCATTCGGGGGCCTGCCGCCAGTACTCAAGTCGCAAGTCCGCCTGAGCATATTTCCAGAAGAGTTTGTCTGCCGTCCGGGCTTGTCCAACAACCGGTTCAGATCGCGGCAGGCGTGATCCAACCTTATTCGTTGGGTTTAGCTGGCAGCACCAAGAATAAGTCCCACAACCACTGCAAAGATGAAGTAGCCGATGATGCCAGCAATACCAATAAGCAATGCTCTACCCCAAGGTTTCTTGGGATAGTTAGAACCGAATTTTTCTTTTACGAATTTGCCTTGAGAACGGCCAGCGGAAAAATACCAAACGAGCAAATATAGAAAACCCAGTCCGCGAGCCGCACCGTCTGCGGCTTTGGAGTCCGACATAAAGACCCCCATCAGTACATAGACGACAAGAATGGCTAGGCTTGCATAGAGCCAGTTTTTAGAGGATTCGGCCTGGTCAGGCTGTCCGAGTGCTTTCCAATTGAGCATTTGTAGATATGAGCCAAATGCAGGAGTAAAAACAAGGCTCCAGTTAGCTGCTGCATTTGGATTCCAAATGGCGTTATTTGGCTCGGAACCTACGACCGATGTTGCGATGTTTTGTTGCACACCAATTTTCGATAGTGAAGTGCCGCACTTATGACAATAGGCGGCTTCGGCTTGGTTTTCGGTACCACATTTTGAACAGAACATATTCTCTCTTTGAAGAAACCTAACGAATAGCGCTTATCCGCCGCCGACCGATTCCAGCCAAAGCGCAGGCACTCAACTGCGGCGGATAAACCTAATCGAACTGAAGCGCCGCTCCGAAGGCAAATTGGTTTAGGACATAGGGGTTTGAAAGCTTTGCATACGGGTGCATGCGCAAATTATGACGGGAGAAGTGACCCTTGTGTTGATTTGCGCAAACGACCTAGCCTTCATCGCGGCTGCCTATGCAGGCATAGTGCGCCTGCGGGCGATTCACGCGGTGATGTTGAGCGGCGACAACATTTGTTTGATGAGCCGCTGTAACGGGCACCGAAGGAGGCGGTGCCGATGGTTGGCACCGTCAAACCCGACTCAGTCCACACTCTGCGCCACAGCTTCCTCACAATCACTTGCCGAATTGCTATATAAAAAATATAGCATTAAATCGATATTATTCGAGAGCTAGAGGCCGATATCATTTGAATTTTGGCGAAAATGACGATTTTGATGTCCAATATACCCATATTGGGTATTTGATCGGTAATTTTGCGGCTTTTTGACATTTCAAGCTGCGTTTCGCCAAGAAAACCGAAAAACCGCCGTGAATTTCTGATCGCTTGAACTTTGAAAGCAGGAATTGGGAAAACTGGAAGTTCAGGGATTCGGGTACTCGGAAACCGTCAGGTTCGGCCAATCGGGCATTTGGCAGTTTGGCAGTTTGGCAGTTCGGCAGTCTGCCTCCGGAAGTCCTGCGCCCGTCCCCCGGAACCCCCCGTCCAGGCTGGGCTGAGGAGCGCAGAATTCAGCGGATTAGGGCTTGCGACTGTCTGAGCCGTAGGCGAGTTTGAGCAAGACCCCGCTGAATTCGAGCACCGCAAGTTGCCCGAAGCGACAGCGTAGGGACCCAGACTGTCGGGTCGCCTTTTCTTTGCTTACTTATCGATGGCGAAGCAAAGAAAAGTGAGTCGCCCGCCGGGGCGAGACCCGGCTTGCCCGTTGGCAAAACACTCAACAAAAACCACCCACACCACAAATAAACCACAACCCTTCCCACCCCTACCGAACCCTCCCCGAATAAACCCCCCCCACCCCCAATATCACCGCCAACGTCCAAAAAGCTGGCACCATCCCCATCGCCGTCCCCAAAGTCCCAAACAACAATGGCATAAACACCTGACTCGAATTCAAAAACGTAGTCCGCACCCCAATCGCTTCCCCCACACGACCGGGCGGCGCAGTCAAATGCAGCAAACTCAACACCATCGGTTGCGCCGACCCCAAACCTAACCCTAAAACAAAGGCCAGCGCCAACAGCAAGGGCAAAGCGGTGAACAAGGGGAAAAGCGAGTAAACGCCTGCGGTGGTGACCAGCGCGGCAGTCAACATTTGCCATTCAGTAAATCGCCGCGTGATCCATGGCATCGACAAGCGCACCATAAATGTCGCCACGCCAAACGTGCCCATGATGGTGCCGATGCTGGACGCTGACAGCCCAATTCGCGCGCCTTGCACGGGCACCATGAAAGTGAACATGTCCCACGCCATAGACAGCAAGCCGCTGACGATAAACACCGAACGCAGCCGCTGGTGGCGCAGTAAGTCCATCACGTGCACGCCCTCGGGGGCGGGCAACAGGGGCACGTACACTGGCGCGTTTTTGGCAGTGAACAGCATGTAAATCAAGGCGACCAGCGGAAACGCCGCCAGCACCGCGAAGGTGATGGCGTGGCCCAGGTGGTCGATGCTGAAACCCGCAATCACCGGCCCCAGCATGCTTGAAATTGAGAACCCGACCGCCAGGGCCGTGAAGGCTTGGGTGCGGTTTTCAGGGGTGCTTTCGTGCCCGGTGGCGTTGTTGACGGCGATGTGAATCAAGATAAAACCCGTGCCCAGAATCACACTGGCAATACCCAAAACCATGATCGACTCGTGCAACGCAGGAAGTACAGTGCCCACCACCACGGCAATCAGCCCCATGAGCGACGGGCGGGTTGCGCCAATGCGGTCAGTCCAGCGGCCCAGGTGAATCGACAGCACCATGGGCACGATGGCCAGCAGGCTGACCAACAGCCCCACGGTCAAAGTCGAGGCCTGCTGCTTGATGGCGTACAAACTGATCGTGATGCGCGCGCCGGTGAACGCCACGTGCGCCAACACCATGATGACGACCAGCGTGAACAGTCGGCGGCTGACGGCGGGTTGGCGGGGAACCGGCTTGGGGCGGGGTGGCATCCGGCTCAATTCACTCTGAGCACGACATTCAGCGCTGGGCCTTGTCCTTGGTGTTTTGCGCTTCAATGCGGGTGCGTGCATCGTTCCAGTCGGCATCCGACCATTCGCGCAACTCATAAAAATTGCCACCCGTGGCCAAGGCGCTGCCGCCATCCATCATGATGCTTTGGCCCGTCAGCCAGTCGCAATGGCCAGGTGCCATTAGAAAGCTCGCCAGATTTTGCAGCTCGCTCATCTCGCCCACGCGGGCCATGGGGTTGCGCTTTTTGCTGTGGGCACCGGGTTCTTCGCCGGGGTTCAAGCGTTTGCTCATGCCTTCGGTGGGAATTTCGCCGGGGCCAATGGTGTTGAGGCGCACGCCAAAACGCGCCCATTCCACGGCCAATGATTTGGTCATCACTTCGATGCCCGCTTTGCTCATGGCCGACGGCACCACGTAAGGCCCACCGTTGTCTACCCAGGTGGTGATGATGCTCATGACGTTTCTGAACGGCTGTGCTTTTGTCCAAGTGCCCGCCTTGGCTTGCTCAACCCAGCGCTTGCCAATGGCCTGCGTCACGTAAAAGCTGCCATGAAACACAATGCCCGCAATCGCATCAAACCCGCGCGGCGACAGCGATTCGGTCGGCGCAATGAAGTTGCCCGCCGCGTTGTTGACAAGCCCAGTCAAACCGCCGCTGGCAAACAGCTCGGCCACCATGTCTTCGACCGCTTGGGCGATGCGAATGTCCACGCCAAAAGTGTCAATTCGGGCTTTGGGGAATTGCGTGCGCCAAACCGCTGCGGTTTCATCGCAAACGCCCTTGCGCCGCCCGCAAATGGCAATGTCAGCCCCCAGACTTAAAAAATGTTCGGCCATGGCTTTGCCCAGGCCCGTGCCGCCGCCCGTGACCAAAACGCGTTGGCCTGCCATGAGATTGGGTTTGTACATGCGTTGATTCCTCGGGAGGTGCTGAATGAAAGGTTGAGTTGGGGAAGGTTGGTTGACCGATGGTACTGAAGCGAAGGGCAACGTGCAGTCGCCGGGGTGTCGCCAAGGACCAGCAAGTGTGTCGCAAGGTCGATTGATCTCAATCATCATACGATAGTATGGTTACCCCTAATGCCACCTGGGTTTGCCTGCGGTAGGCTGTTTGTCTTAGTGTGAGTTCCTTGTTTGCGAGTTCCCTGTGTCTGCATCCCCATCAACTCTGGAGACCCCAATGACTGCTTTTCAACCCCTCTCAGTGGCAACCCGCCGCGCCGCCGTTTCCTATGCAACAGGCGCATTGGTTGGCATGACTTTTGCCATGTCAGCTACCACAGCCGTGGCGCAAACCTACCCCAGCCGCCCCATTACGCTGATCGTGCCGTGGGGCGCTGGCGGTGGCACCGACGCCACGGCCCGCATCATTGGCAGCTTGCTTGAAAAAGACCTGGGTCAGCCCGTCACCGTAGTCAACCGAACCGGTGGCAGTGGCGTGGTGGGGCATTCGGCCATCGCCTCTGCAGCGCCCGACGGTTACACGCTTGGCATGGCCACGGTTGAGATCGGCATGATGCATTGGCAAGGCCTGACCGAGTTGACTGGCACCTCTTACACGCCCCTGGGTTTGGTCAATGCCGACCCCGCGGGCGTGCAAGTGCGGGCAGATTCGCCATACAAAACTGTGCAAGACCTGTTGGCTGCCGTCAAGGCCAGCCCCGGCAAGTTCAAAGCGTCGGGCACGGGGCAGGGCGGCATTTGGCACTTGGCCATTGCGGGCTTGCTGCGCGACCAAAAGATCGAGCCGTCGGCCCTGCCATGGGTTCCCAGCAATGGCGCAGCCCCTGGTTTGCAGGACTTGATTGCGGGCGGGGTTGAAGTGGTGCCGTCGTCGCTGCCAGAGGCGCGTTCTCTCATCGATGCAGGCAAAGTGCGCAGCTTGGCCATCATGAACGCCACACCGTCGGCGCTCTACCCGGCCGTACCCACGCTCAAGGGCGCGTTGGGCAGCGACTGGACTATGGCGGCATGGCGCGGCCTGGTGGCACCCAAAGGCATTCCAGCGGATGCGCGAGATAAGCTGAGTGCCGCCATCAAGAAAGTTGTGGCCAGCAAAGATTACACCGACTTCATGGCCAAGCAAGGCTATGGCGTGATCTACGCAGCACCTGATGATTTTGCCAAGTTCATGGCCAAGTCAGATGCTGAACTGGGCGCCACGATGAAGGCCGTGGGACTGGTCAAGTAACCGCAAGGCTTGGCGTGAAACTAAACGACGCGATTTTTGGCCTGCTGCTGCTGGCGCTGGGCGCCACCGTGCTGATCATGGTGCAGAGTTTTCCCAAAATTCCGGGGCAGCAGGTGGGCCCGGCCTTGTTTCCGGGCTTGATCGCCATTGGCATTTGTATTGGCGGCCTGATTTTGCTGGTCAGAGGGGTAAGAGGCGCGCGCCAGCGCCTGCGCGAAGGCAAGGCGGCCGCCTGGTTCAGTGCCGACGACTGGGTGCGTTCACCGCGGCATTTGCTGGCTTTCGCCGTGCTCATTGCGTCGGTGATTTTTTACATGCTTGCATCGCAGACTTTGGGTTTTTTGGTTTGCTCCGTGCTGGTGTTGACCGCGCTTTTTTGCTGTTTGCAAGTACCAGTGGGCCGGGCAGTGTCGATTGCCATCATCGTGTCATTGCTGATTCATTTTGCCTTTTACAAGTTGCTGCGCGTGCCCTTGCCGTGGGGCATTTTGCAAAATTACACTTGGTAAACAACGATGTGGACCGCAGTCGGACAAGCGTTTTCAATGGTGTTTGAGCCCTACACCATCCTGGTGATGGTGCTGGCGTCGCTTTACGGCCTGTTTGTCGGCGCTGTGCCGGGCCTGACCGCCACCATGGCCACGGCTTTGCTGGTGCCCGTGACGTTTTTCATGGCCCCCATTCCAGCGGTTGCGGCCATTGTCACGGCCACCGCCATGGCGATTTTTTCGGGCGACATTCCAGGCTGCCTGTTGCGCATTCCGGGCACGCCCGCGTCTGCTGCTTACACCGACGAAGCCTTTGCCATGACCAAAAAGGGCCAGGCTGAAATGGCGCTGGGAGCGGGCTTGGTGTTTTCTGCCGTGGGCGGGCTGTTTGGCACCATCGTGCTGATCGTAGCCGCCCCCGCATTGGCCGAATTTGCCACCCGCTTCAGCTCGTTCGAGTACTTTTGGCTGGTTTTGCTCGGCCTCACCTGCGCCGTGTTCATCACCTCTGACAAGCCCGTCAAAGGCTTGATTACCCTGTTTTTGGGTTTGCTTGTGGCCTGCGTCGGCCTGGGCAACCCGGCGGGCTTTCCGCGGTTTACCTTTGGCAATACCGAAATGATGGGCGGCATCGGCATGATCTCCATGATGATTGGCATGTTCGCCATTTCAGAAATCATCCGGTTCGTGGTGGACACCAAACCCAAAGCCGAACTGGTGGTGGAACAGGTGGGCAACGTGCTCAAAGGCCAATGGACGCTTGCCAAAAAATACCCCGTGCAGATTTTGCGAGGCAGCGTGCTGGGCACAGCCGTGGGTGCGCTACCGGGTGCGGGGGCCGACATTGCGGCCTGGATGTCTTACGCGATGAGCAAAAAGTTCTCGAAAGAGCCCGAAAAATTTGGCACGGGCCATGTCGAAGGCATTGTCGAATCTGGCTCCGCCAACAACAGCGCATTGGCCGGCGCGTGGATTCCGGCATTGGTGTTTGGCATTCCTGGCGATTCGATCACAGCCATTGTGATTGGTGTTTTGTACATGAAAAACATGAACCCCGGCCCTTCGCTCTTCACCACCAACCCGCAAAACATCTACGCGGTGTTCTTGATATTCATTGTGGCCAACATCATCATGATTCCGCTGGGCATTCTGTGCATCAAGGCGGCAAGGCGCATTTTGAAAGTGCCGCGCAACGTGCTGATGCCCGTGATCTTGATGTTCTGCGTGGTCGGCACTTTTGCCATCAACAACACCTTGTTTGACGTCGGCGTCATGCTGTGCGCGGGACTGATCGCCTATTTGCTTGAAGAAAACGACTTTCCCATTGCCCCCGCTATTTTGGGCGTGGTGCTGGGTGGCATGCTGGAAGAGAACTTCATCACCTCGATGATCAAGTCAGATGGGAACTTGCTGGCGTTTTTCTATCGGCCGATTGCTGCATCGCTGGCGGTTGTGACGATCTTGGTCTGGATCACACCGCCAATGCTGGCCTGGCTGCGCAGGCGCCCGGCGGTCTAAAAAGTGCTCAAAATGACAAAAAAGAACCTGCAGGTTCTTTTTTGCCAAAAAACAGCATTTTGACTCAAAATATGAATCAAAAAGGCCTCTAGCTCTCGAATAATATCAATAGTTTGCTATTTTTATAATAGCAATCAGAAGACAATCAGAGAAGGGCAGGTAGCGCCACCCCTAATTTGTCCGCCCAGGGCTGCAGCGTGGGCATGATGGCGGGGTACAAATCAACCCCCAGGGTAGATTGCGAACTTGCCAATTCACAAGCGCGCTGGCCTGGCAGTTTGACGGGCACGCCCGGCTTGGCAGGGCGTGACGCATGGCACAGGTCGGCCACGGCTGCGGTTTGGCGGGTGAAGGCGTCTAGCCCTGCAAAGGCGCGTGGGTCAATGATTTGCAAATAAACGGTCGCGCCCCAGCCCTCGCGCGCGTCAGCGCGGCCCTGGCCCGCCAAACCGCCGGTCAGCGCCTCGACCATCAGCGACAAGCCGTAGCCTTTGTGGCCTGAATCGACCCCGCCCAGCGGCAAAATTGTGCCTTTGGGTTCTTTAAATAACACGCCTGGGTCGTCGCTAGGGGCCCCTGCGCCGTCGATCAGCCACGGGGCTTGGAGGCGTTTGCCCTCAGCGTGCGGTCGGTTCGTGAGGCCATTGGTGGTGGCTGACGTGGACACGTCGACCAGCACCGGAAGGCGACTTGCTTCCCCCGCATCGCTCGACGTCGGAAAGCCTATAGACATCGGATTGGGGGTGAAAACCGCGTCCAGCCCGCCGAACGGGGCCACGCTGGCGGAGTTGGCGTCTGAGCAATGCAGCAGCATCATCAAGCCCTGGTCGGTGGCGCGTTTCAAGTAAGCGGCCAAGCAGGCAATGTGGTGGCTGCGCCGAATTACCACGGTGCACGTGCCTTGGGTGGCGGCGCGGGCGCTGGCCAGCGCCATGGCCTGCAACACCAGCCAGGGGCCAGGCAGGCGCTGACCATCCCAAGTGACGGCAGCGGGAAAGTCTGAAACGGTCAGCGGCGCACCAGTTTTGCCCATGGTGCCAGCTTCAATCTCGCGCAAATAGCCAGCCAGCAGGGCCAGCCCGTGCGTGGTGTGGCCCATTAAATCGCCTTGCACCAAAATTTCGGCAGTGACTTGGGCTTTGTCGGAGTCCAGTCCGCTTTGGGTCAACAGTGCGGTGGCAAAGCGGGTGAGTTCTGATTGCTGATATTTCAAGCTGCTAACCAATCAGGGCGCTGGGCACGGGGTCAAAAAATCGCAGCATGTTGCGGCCTTTGGCCTTGGCTTCGTACATGGCCATGTCGGCCTGGCGCAGCACCTCGGCCGGGGTGTGTTGCAGGCCTTCAAAAATCGTGGCTCCAATGCTGGGGGTGCTGGTGTGTTGGTAGCTGCCCAAAGCGTAAGGGGCATTCAGGGCCTGCAGAATTTTTTGGCCGACTTTCAAGGCGTTGGATTTGGCGTATTCGGCGCTTTCGCTCAAGTCTGCAACCAACACGACAAATTCATCGCCGCCAATGCGGGCCACGGTGTCAACCGCCCTGACGGATTGCTGAATGCGCTGTGCCACTTGCTGCAGCAGCAGGTCGCCCACATCGTGGCCGCGTGAATCGTTGAGGTCTTTGAACTTGTCCAAATCCAAAAACAACAAAGCCCCGCAGCGTTTGCGCCGGGCGCTGACGGCCAAGGCTTGTTCTAGCCGGTCCAGCAGCAAGCGCCGGTTGGGCAGGCCGGTCAGCGAATCTTGAAACGCCATTTGCCGAATGGCTTCTTCTGCGCCTTTGCGGCCATGAATGTCCATGAGCGTGCCGACTACTTTGACGGGTTCGCCTTTGGTGTTGGTTTGCACCACTTTGCCCCGGCTGCTGACCCAGATGTAGCGGCCATCTTTGTGGCGTGCCCGGTATTCGGCTTCAAAAAACGGAATTTGGCCGCCTAAGTGGCGCTTCATTTCGGCTTTGGCAGCGGGCAGGTCTTCGGGGTGAACCCAATGCGTCCAAGAGTTCCAGCCGGGCGCGTCATCTGCCGGGTCGGCAGACAAGCCCAAAACCGCCCTGGCCCGGGCGTCTAGCTCGTAGGCAGCTTCGGTTGCCGGGGCCAAGTGCTGAATCCACATGCCCAGCTCGGCGCTGATCAAGGCCAGTTCAAACTGCTCGCTTAAGTTTCTCAGTTGGGTTTCGGCGTGCTTGCGGTCGGTGATGTCGCGGGCCATGCCCAGCTCGCCAATGATCTGCCCCAGGGCATTGCGCATCGGTGCTTTGATGATTTCAAAGGTGCCAAAACCTGAGTTGCCAGTCAGCGGCAGCTCCTCCTCAAAGGCGGCCGTTTGGCCCGTGTGCAAGGTGCTTTCGTCGGTGCGGGCCAGGCGCAGGCCGATTTCATTGGTGGCAAAGTCAGCGTCGGTTTTTCCGACAATATGGCTCGACGCAGCGCCAAAGTGACGTTCAAACGCTGAGTTGCAGGCTTGGTAAATGCCTTCAGCGTCTTTCAGCCACACCAGGTCGGGCACGGTGTTCACCACGGCCAAAAACAAAGCGGCACTGTCGCTCAGCTGGTGCTGCGCCAATTGCTGGCTGGTGATGTCTTCGATCGTGCCCTCGTACAACAAGGGCGCACCCAGCGCATCGCGCACCAAATGGGCGTGTTCACGCACCCACATTTTGTGCGGCTTGGTTTGGTGAAAAACCTCCGACTCAAAGTTACTAACCCGGCCATCCGTCTTGAGCCGCGCCATGAATTCACTGCGCCGCTGCGGTTCCACGTACCACTGGGTGCCAAGGTCGGTCACCATGTCCAGCAGTTGGCGTTCTGAAGCGAAGCCAGTCAGGCGCACCAGGGCGGCGTTGGCGCGCAGCAGCCGCCCGTCTGGCGAGCATTGGTAGGCACCCAGGGGCAGCAGGTCAAACAGGGTTGAAAAATTGTCAGTGGCCATTGCGGCTTGTCGAAGTGCTTAAAATTTACAGTGAAGACAGTCTACGCCTGCCCGCCGTTTTTGGCGTGTGCACTTAGTCGCAGAAAAGGCGGCGAAAAGGCGGCTTTATCTCATGAACGCTCAGTTTGACCTTGCGAAGGCCTTGGCGGGGCGCAAAACCTTACAATCAGGGCTTACCCGAAGCCTTTATGAACGCCCCTGTTGACGTCTCTTTTTTCGCGCGCGCTGCCAAACCGCTAACCAGTTATCGCAAGTACTGGGCCGCACGTTTTGGCACGGCCAAGTTTTTGCCCATGAGCCGCCAAGAGATGGACGTGCTGGGCTGGGACAGTTGTGACATCATTTTGGTCACGGGCGATGCCTATGTGGACCACCCGAGTTTTGGCATGGCTGTAATTGGCCGCATGCTCGAAGTGCAGGGCTTTCGGGTCGGCATCATCGCGCAGCCCGACTGGACCAGCGCTGACGCCTTCAAAGCCCTGGGCAAACCCAATTTGTTTTGGGGTGTGACGGCGGGCAACATGGACAGCATGATCAACCGCTACACGGCGGACCGCAAAATTCGCACGGACGACGCCTACACCCCAGGCGACGTGGGCGGCAAACGCCCAGACCGCGCCGCCATTGTTTACAGCCAGCGCTGCCGCGAAGCCTACAAAGACGTGCCGATTGTGTTGGGCGGCATAGAAGGCAGCCTGCGCCGAATCGCCCATTACGACTATTGGAGCGACAAAGTTCGCCGAAGCATTGTGGTGGACGCCAAGTGCGACTTGCTTTTGTACGGCAACGCCGAGCGGGCGATTGTCGAAATTGCCCATCGGCTGGGCGCTCGGGAACCCGTGCAAAGCATCACCGATGTGCGCGGAACCGCCTTTGTGCGCCGACCTGATGACGAAACCCGCTTGGGTTGGCTGGAGATTGATTCCACCGATGTGGACGCACCGGGCCGGGTCGAGTCGCACATCAACCCCTACATGACCACGTCGGAACAGGCGGCGGGGCAGGGCAGCACCTGTGCCAAAGAAGATGCTGAAAAGGATGCGACCAACAAAACGGCAGCCGACAAAGGGACGGAAGTCGCTCCCATTACAATAGCAAACAATTCAATTGATTCGGGAGCCAAGGCCGAGTTTGATTCAAAAAGTGCCACTGGCAGCACAATTTCGCCGTTAAAGTTTGTAGCCAACCCAAATTGGGTATCTAAAGCGGCTTCTGGCAAGCTCAACGTCCCCGCGCGGGATCGCTCGGTGATTCGCCTGCCGTCGTATGAGCAGGTGCGTGCCGACCCGGTTTTGTACGCCCATGCCAACCGAGTGCTGCACTTAGAGACCAACCCTGGCAACGCCCGCGCCTTGGTGCAAGCGCATGGCGATGGTGTGACAGCGCGCGACG
The DNA here is from genome assembly GCA_031431035.1 of Rhodoferax sp. Taxonomy (GTDB): domain Bacteria; phylum Pseudomonadota; class Gammaproteobacteria; order Burkholderiales; family Burkholderiaceae_C; genus JANYCG01. The sequence continues at coordinate 5,043 of JANPCR010000170.1, read as the reverse complement.
TGTGGATCACCCCGCCGCCCATTCCGCTGACCACGGCCGAGATGGATTTCGTCTTCGATTTGCCTTACGCCCGCAGCCCGCACCCAGCCTATGCGGACGAAAACGGCAGCCACGACCACGCCACCAAAATCCCCGCCTGGGAGATGATTCGCTTCAGCGTCAACATCATGCGCGGCTGCTTTGGCGGTTGCACGTTTTGCAGCATCACCGAGCACGAAGGCCGCATCATTCAAAGCCGGTCTGAGGACTCAGTCATCAAAGAGGTCGAGGACATTCGCGACAAGGTCAAAGGCTTTACGGGCACCATTTCAGACTTGGGTGGCCCTACAGCCAACATGTACCGCATCGGTTGTAAAAGTCTGGAGATCGAATCAGCCTGCCGCAAACCCAGTTGTGTTTACCCCGGCATTTGCAGCAACCTGAACACCGACCACGCGCCGTTGATCAAAATGTACCGCCGCGCCCGGGCGCTCAAAGGCGTGAAGAAGATCTTGATCAGCAGCGGCCTGCGTTACGACCTGGCCGTGCAAAGCCCCGAGTACGTGAAAGAACTGGTCACGCACCACGTGGGCGGCTACCTCAAAATCGCGCCTGAACACACCGAGCAGGGCCCGCTTACCAAAATGATGAAGCCCGGCATTGGCAGTTACGACAAGTTCAAACAGATGTTTGAAAAGTACAGCCTGGAAGCCGGCAAAAAGCAATTCCTCATTCCGTACTTCATCGCCGCCCACCCCGGCACCAGCGACGACGACATGATGAACCTGGCTATCTGGCTGAAGAAAAACGGGTTTCGCGCAGATCAAGTTCAGACGTTTTATCCCTCACCCATGGCCACCGCCACGGCCATGTACCACAGCAACCGCAACCCGCTGCGAAAAATCACCCGTGACAGCGAAACCGTGGACATCGTGCGTGGCGACAAACGCCGCCGCCTGCACAAAGCCTTTTTGCGCTACCACGATGCGAACAACTGGCCCTTACTTCGCGACGCGTTGAAGGCCATGGGCCGCGCGGATTTGATTGGCAATGGCAAACATCACTTGATTCCGACCTTTCAGCCACTGGCAACGGATGGGAGTTACACGAGTGCGAGGAAGAAGAATTCGACCGCTTCGCCGGTAAAGGCTGGCGCTTCCAGAGCCGCCGTGCAGCCTGTCAAGGGGCGGATGTTGACGCAGCATACGGGGCTGCCGCCAAGGCGGCAGCAGTAGACTCACTGGGCTCGTCGGCTTGCAGGTGTGACCGTCTCCAAATGCGTTTGTGATTCTTGGGCTTTTTAAGCGATCGAAATCACACCGACTTAAGCCATTCGATATGTATTCAAACTTCAGCAAATTGCCGTTCTAGGTAGTTTATATTTCTAGCGGTTACATCCAAATGGATTGAGGTTCCGATTGCAACAGCCTTCGCAGGACCGATGGTTTTTAGTTCGTAAGTTGCGAGGTCTCGAATCCGATCATGCCCCCAACCCAAATCATTCTGCCGAAACTCGGTACTAGCTACCAGTGATTGAGCTAGTCGCGGGTACTGACTGTTCTCACCCTTTTGCGGTTTTTCTCCCTTTGCAACAAGCCAAGAGCCCATCGTGGCGTACAGAAGTTTTGGTGTTGGCGGAGAGTTAAATTGAAAATTGAGATCTACGTAAGACGGCAAGATAACCCCATAGTCGCCGAAGCTGACCGCCACCCCCTTTCTTCTTAAAAACTCCCACAACTTGATTTCATTGCGGGGCACGCGACTAATCACCTTAGGTTTTAGTTTTGACCAGTCCCACATCCCCGTTGCCAGCAGCACAATTTTCGTAACGCCAAGTCTTTGGAAACGCGTGTAAGCACGTTCGGTTATAGCAGCCAAGTCGTCCGTTGCACCATCGATACACGCCAGATCAAGGAACACTGTTGTGGATTGGAACGACCTTCCGACTCGACCCAGGAATCCGCGGCTCTTGTCTACCGTGTCATCAAGAAGCTTCAAATCATAAAGTTGCAGTCTTAGTGCAACCTTTGTAATTGGGCTATTCAGAATCACACTGGAAATTGCATCCTCATAATGACTGTCTCGGTCAAAGCCAAAGCAAAGTGTTACCTTGGAACCGTGATAGACCAGATCGCTGGCCAAACGATATGCAGGATGTTCATTGTTCGCCAACCTAAGCTCCAACGGCAAGTCGCGAAGGTCGAGGTAAAACTCCCTAGACTGTCTTGGCCAGGCGCGATGGATCAAGTCCAGCGAGCTCGCAAGCCGCTTTTCAATGCTGGTCTTAGAACTTGGTCGAGCAACGTCAAAGATCGGCACTACCGAATCAGATACGAAACGCTCGCTTTCGCGTAGCGCTTCAATTTCACCTGGTTTGAGCTTTAACGCTGAGTAAATGCTAGCCATATCAAAACCTCGCTATTTCCAATCTACGTTGCCAAAATGTCTTCTAGCTTCCCCTTGCCCTACAAGCTTTGCCAGAATTGTCCAGTTATTCGTTTCCTTGCGAATTCGACCAGCCACAATTGCCGGACTGATGCACAGGCTGCTCGCGAGTGCTGCGATATCCGCAGACTTGTGACTTTTTGAAGCCAAAGATCGACTCCAAACTGATCGTGGGATTAGGCATTCAGACGCGATAGCATCAGCTTCATATTCCCGTGGGTCAGTGGTGTCCGGGTTTCCAATGTCATCAATGAAGGCTACGGATTGGTTGGAAAAATGCTTGAGCAAGTGCGCAAGCTCATGCATGAGCGTGAACCAAAAGCTATCAAGACGGTTGTGTCGCAACGTCAGACCAATTACCGGGGTACCGTCATCGTCGCGAATCACTGCTCCATCAAGTTTCATTCCCGGTAGCTCACGTTCAGCAACAAGGACGATTCCCTTCATTAGCAAGAACTCTTGTGCCATTTTGGGGCCAGTGTCTGCAGAGCTAAGCTTGGCGACTTGTTTAAGAAAATCCAGATCAATGCTTCCTTGCCCAAACCTAACGCTCGGCCTTTGGGACTCACGCGCTCGAAGCACAACTCTGGCCAGCCAAGCGTATGTTGTCATTCGATTGGCCTCGGTGACCCCTCCGTAAATTGAACGCCGCATGAAAACTGGCGTAGTGTCAAGCGAAACCTTTGCAAGAAACTCCTTGAGTTGTTGCAGCATTTGCGTAGGGCTGTCAGCTTGTGTTCCAAACCAACCCCGCTTGTGCATTTCGCGAACCGGGAGCTTCTGAACCTGCTCATCTGTAAGCTGGGACTCCCGTGTTGTCCGACCCATTAACACATCAGCGGGGATACGAAATTCCGAGCTTAGAAGGCGAATTTGATCCAAGCTAAGAGATCTCTTCCGATTAAGCACTTCAGACGCACGAGACGGGCTTGACAAAAGTCTAGCGAGGTCTTTTTGTTCATATCCCAATTCCGCCATCCGCATGGTTATGGCATCAATTGGGTCAACCGACGTTAGGAGAAATCGCTCCTCTTCATATTTCTCTAGAACTACTGCGAGCAGTTCTAGGCGATCTGCAGATTCACTTCCACGCGACGGTGCGCTCTGCATCAACGCCCGCAAGTTATCTAGGTAGATCGCATATTGGCGGTCATCCTTGACAACTCTAATGCGGCCTCCGTCCTCGGCAATGTGGCTCATCTCATTATTCATCATGCTTCGGTATCCAATTCGGCAACTTCTTCAATGCAGACTATTCTCATGTCGAAACTCAGCAACGCAATTACCGCAAGGCCAAATTGCGTAAAGGGGAACACAACGCGACCTCCGGCAATCGCTCTTGCTTGCGGAAAGCCAATATTTGCAGACTTTAATGAGTCCCAGTCTGCCTCTGTAACCTGACTTGCCCAAAGCGCAAGTCGACGTCTCGCGAGTACAGTTACATCCGCGTTAGCGAGAATTTTGCGACCAATCAACTTCATGGGAACGAGTATGCCACAAATTTCCCATATTGGGAAGGTTTTTTTGGCTAAATCAATTTCATCCAGCACTTGCGGGCGCTTTAAATACACCAACTAGGTTAAAATTAGACGATGGAAAAAAGCACGCCCCACTGCAAGCTGCCTAGAGTGAAGGCCTTGCTTTTGGAGGGCAAAGTCCGCTCGACCTTTACGGCTTTGGCGGGGGCCGCGGCGCTGGGGACAGATTTTGACGGGATGTTGGGTGTGGTGCGTGTTTTGACAATCAAAGACTTCTACAAAAGTATGACAACAAACGCCGACCACTCTGTTTGGCAGGATGTTTACCGTCCGATCACACCCTTTGGCGAGGTTTATCTGAAATTGACTGTAATAGAAAGTGTTTTGATCGTGTCTTTTAAGGAGCTATAAATATGAAGTGTCCAAATTGCGCGGCCGCCCAGCTGGTGCGAGCTACGCGCGACATGCCCTACACCTATAAAGGTGAATCGACGACTTTGCCATTTGTAGCAGGCGAATTTTGTCTGACTTGCGGAGAATCTGTTCTGAGCGCTCTAGAGTCTGCGCGGGTCAGCGGCTTGATGCTGGCGTTCAACAAGCAGGTGAACGCGTCAATTGTTGATCCAGGCTTTATCGCGAGCGTGCGCAAGAAGTTGGCGCTGGATCAACGCGAGGCGGCTGAGATTTTTGGGGGCGGTGTCAATGCGTTTTCTCGCTATGAGAACGGCAAAACTAAACCACCACTGGCCTTGGTGAAGTTGCTCAAGGTGTTGAACCGACACCCGGACTTGCTCAAAGAGGTGCGGGCGGCTTAACGGCCTGCACCTCGCCAAAGTAACGGCTGAAGTCGTGTCAGTACCTCGCCGTCAAGTTTTCCTTGTGAGGCGGACTACGTGGCCGCCTACCAACACATATTCCACACCTTCTGCTTGAAAGCGCCGCAGCAGATCGAGGAGTGCGTTAGGGCTCATGGTTTGGAGGATTGGCTGTTGCCAAGCGCGCCGTTCAAGACACGCGCCTGTTCCAGTTGCCTCAAGTCATCCATCTCGTTGAAGAAGCGATGCGGTGCGCGCAGCACGCAATGCTTCACCGGGAGCGCCGTTGTCGCCAGCATTCGATCCAGCGCCCGCCCTCGATGCCA
>JANPCR010000169.1:0-5302 GCA_031431035.1 Rhodoferax sp. | reverse complement strand
ATGGCCACGCTGGGTGTGAGCGATGCAGATCGCGTGCAGATGGGGCGCTTGCCCAACCCGCACTTTTCGATTGGCCGGTTCACTGAGGGCGACAAGCTCGAAATTGAACGCATGCTGAGCTTCAACGTCATCGGCATCTTGACCCTGCCCTGGAAGGCAAAGTGGCAAGGCCAGCAACACGAAATGGCCAAGCTGATGGCAGCGCAAGACGTGGTGAGGCTGGCATCAGACACACGCAAGGCCTGGATCACCGCCGTGGCTGCGCAGCAAACTGCGATTTACATGCGTGATGTGAAAGACGCGGCGGATGCCAGTGCTGAGCTGGCACGGCGCATGGCGCGGTTGGGCAACTGGAGCCGCCTGCAGCAAGCGCGCGAGCAGGTCTTTTTGGCAGATGCAACTGCACAACTGGCTCGCGCCGAGCAAACCAATTTCAGCGAACGCGAAAAACTGATTCGCCTGATGGGCTTGTGGGGTCAGCAAATCAACTTCACGCTGGCCGAGCGCCTGCCTGATCTGCCCAAAGCCGTCACAGAAATGAACGATGTGGAAGCTCAGGCCCTGCGGTCGCGCCTCGATATTCGGTCTGCTGTTTCAGAATCAACGTATGTCGCCGATCAAATGGGATTCAAGACGGTGATGGGTTTTTTCGACGGATTTAGTTTAAGCCTTATCAACAGCACGACGTTTGACAATACCGAAGGAAGTCAGGAAACACGTCGCGGCTTTGAAGTTGAACTGCCCCTGCCCATCTTTGATTGGAGCGGTGCCCGCAATGCGCGCTCCAGGGCGATGTACCTGCAATCTGCCGCGCGAGTGCGGGAGGTGGCCGTTCGGGCCCGCTCAGAGGCACGCGAGGCCTACCACGGCTACCGCACCGCCTACGACCTCGCCACCCATTACCGTGATGAAGTGGTGCCGCTGCGCAAATTCATCAATGACGAAATCGTGCTGCGCTACAACGGCATGCTGGCCAGCGTGTGGGATCTGCTCGCAGACACCCGCTCTCAAGTGATGAGTATCAACAGCGCCATAGAAGCCCAGCGGGACTTCTGGCTGGCCGAAGCTGACCTTCAAACCACATTAACCGGCACCTCCGCAGGTGGCCTAGCTTCAATGAAATACAGCTCGGGCGGTAAGGGTGGCGAAGCCGCCGCGCAGCACTGAACTCATCAAGGAAATTTCCATGGACAGAAGAAAATTTTTTGGCGGCGCGGCGGTGACAGCAGTCACCATGGCTAGCGTCAGTAAGGTCGCGATGGCAGCTTTGCCTGAACCGGTGACAATGACAAAACCCGACACCGCCCCACCGCTGATTCCTCAAACTGGCAGGCCCTATAACCCCGTTGTTACCTTGAACGGCTGGACGCTGCCGTGGCGCATGAACAACAACGTGAAGGAATTTCACTTGGTGGCCGAGCCAGTAATCCGCGAAATCGCGCCCGGCATGAAGGCCACACTATGGGGTTACAACGGCCAAAGTCCGGGCCCGACGATTGAGGTGGTTGAGGGTGACCGTGTGCGGATGTTTGTCACCAACAAGCTACCGGAGCACACCACCATTCACTGGCATGGCCAGCGCCTGCCCAACGGCATGGATGGCGTGGGCGGTTTGAATCAAAAGCAAATCCCCGTGGGCAAGACCTTTGTGTATGAGTTCATTGCACGTCGCCCTGGCACCTTCATGTACCACCCGCACGCCGATGAGATGACGCAAATGGCCATGGGCATGATGGGTTTTTGGGTGACGCATCCCAAGCAGAAACATCCGTTGATCGACGACGTGCAGCGCGACTTCTGCTTTTTGCTCAATTCCTACGACATTGACCCTGGCAGCACCACGCCCAAGCCCAACACCATGCTGGATCAAAACCTGTGGACGTGGAACAGCCGCGCATTTCCGGGCATCGATTCGCTCAACGTGCGCTTGAACGACAAGGTGCGAATCCGCATCGGCAACCTGACCATGACGAACCACCCGATCCACATGCATGGACATGAGTTTCTGGTGACGGGTACCGATGGCGGGCCGACCCCAAAATCAACACGCTGGTACGAAGTCACCACCGACGTCGCAGTGGGTCAGATGCGGCAAATCGAGTTTTTGGCGGATGAAGAAGGCGACTGGGCCTTCCATTGCCACAAGAGCCATCACACCATGAACCCAATGGGCCATACCGTGCCCAACATGATCGGTGTAGATCATCGCGGCCTGGTGAAAAAAATCCAGAAACTGGTGCCCGACTACATGGTGATGGGCGAGCGAGGCATGGCTGACATGGGCGAGATGGAGATGCCTCTGCCCGAACAGACCCTGCCAATGATGACGGGTACTGGCCCGTATGGCCCTGTGGAAATGGGTGGCATGTTTACAACCATTAAAGTGCGCAAAGATCAGAAAGCGGGAGACTACAAAGACCCGGGCTGGTTTAACCAACAAGCTGGAACGCAAGCCTTCGAATGGACAGGTAGCCTACCTGAACCCGCCCGATTCAAAGCCGAAATCGCCAACAACGGCTTGGTCACGGGACTTCAAAACCCTGAGACGGGCGATGCGATGACCAAGCCGGTTGAGATCAAGGTACGCAAGCCCATGGGCAACATGAAGCACTAATCGGTTGAAAGGAACTAACTTTATGAAAAAGCTCAATCGAACCTTCATCGCCCTGCTGATCTTGAGCGCTAGTTCGCTAGCCCTAGCCCACGGCGACGATCATGCCAAGAAACCGACGTCGGTCAAAAAAGAACAGAAGGAATGGGGTATCGCAGGCGACGCCAAAGCAGTCAAGCAGACCATCAACCTGAGCATGTCTGACACCATGCGGTTCACACCTGACAAAATTGAGGTGAAGCAGGGTGACACCATCAAACTTGTGTTGAAGAACACAGGCACCCAAATGCACGAGCTGGTCATTGGTACCAAAAAGGAACTGGACGAGCATGCGGCGCTGATGGTGAAGTTCCCCAAGATGGAGCACGAAGAGCCGTACATGGCGCACGTTGCCCCCGGCAAAACTGGCGAGATCGTTTGGACGTTCAACAAACCGGGTGATTTCGATTTTGCCTGCCTCATTGTCGGCCATTACCAGGCGGGTATGGTCGGCAAGATCAAAGTCGTCGCTGCGGGAAAAAGCGACGGCCACACTCCTCACAAACACTGATTTTATTTTGCAAAATAATTCTCAACTGTCCTCTAACAAGCCCTATCTCACGTTGGTACATCTATTCTTGAAAGGAATAACACCATGAAATTCATCACCACCGCGCTTTGCTCCACTCTGTTGAGCATGAATGTTTTGGCACAGACCGCTGCAGCGCCTACAGCCGCTACCACCGTACTTCCGGCCACAGCCGCAAACGCCATGCCTGCCAAAGACATGGCCGAAGCCGAGGTACGCAAGGTCGACAGAGACGCCAAAAAAGTCACGCTGAAGCACGGCCCGATCAAAAATCTGGATATGCCCGGTATGACCATGGTGTTCCAGGTCAAGGATGCCGCTTTGCTTGACAAATTTATCGTAGGCGACAAGATCATGTTTACTGCCGAGCAGCAGCAGGGCGCGTTTGTGGTCACGGGGGCAGAAAAAGTGGGGGCCAAGTGACTGATTGGTTGCCTTGCCCCTACGCAGCGGCTTTAATTTGCCTGACCACTTTGGTTGCTGCTGCAATGGGGTTTTGGGTTGGCCGAATGCGCGAACAATTGGCGTTACTGGAAATCCTTCACCCCGAAACCTAATCGCCGATGTCCGTTTTGAAACCCATGCGCGCGGAAGTGTACGAGGCTTACCTGCAAGCTGCTGTTGCAGGCTATGCGCAAGATAACGTTGACGCTGGGCGTTGGCCCAGCGAAGGCGCCTTGGCACGATCACAGGCCGACTTTCAGGATTCCTTACCGCAAGGCTTGGCCACGCCTGGCAACTATCTTTTTGAAATTTTCGCCCAAGACGGTAGCCCGACTATTGGCTATCTGTGGTTTGCCGAAGTCACCCGACACGGCATTCGCTCAGCCTTTGTGTACGATCTGGAAATCAAGCCTGAGCACCGCCGTCATGGTCATGCTGAAGCCGCATTCAGAGCGTTGGAGCGGTTGGTCAACGCTCTGGGCTTAACCAGCATTGGGCTGCATGTATTTGGCCACAATCCTGGCGCACAGGCTTTGTATGCCAAGTTGGGCTATACCGTCACAGGTATCAACATGGCGAAGATGCTGGATCCGTAAAACACCTAAAAACCAACTCGCAACCCAAAAGGCTAATGAAATGTCCACTTTTGTAGTCGCCCACGGTGCCTGGAGCGCAGGCTGGGCCTGGAAGAAAATGCACCCGCTAATGCGCGAACGGGGGCATCGGCTAGTCACCCCAACCTGCACCGGCTTGGGCGAACGCTCGCACTTGGCGCACGCAGGCATCGACCTGAACACGCACATCACCGATATTGCCAATGTTTTGCATTGTGAAGACCTGCATGACGTGGTGTTGATAGGCCACAGCTATGGCGGCATGGTAGCTACGGGCGTGGCAGACCGGGTGCCAGAACGCATTTCGCAGCTGATTTATCTAGATGCCTTTGTGCCGCTTAACGGGCAGTCGCTGCTGTCGTTGCAGAGCGAAGCAAACCGCCAACAGGTGCGCGAATTGGCCCGCACCCACGGCGACGGCTGGCTAGTACCCGCCAATCCGTTGCCACCCGATACTGCCGCCGATGACGCGACTTGGGCCATGCCCAGGCGCTTCAAGCAACCGCTGCAAACGTTTGAACAGCCAGTTCAACTGACTGGCCGGGCGGATTCAATGCCTAAAACCTACATTTATTGCCAGCAGTCTGGCCCAGGCGATGTTTTTCGCCAATTTGCTGACCGGGCGCGCAAAACAGCCGGGTGGCGTTATTTTGAAATGAATGCCAGCCATAACCCGCACATTACGGTGTCTGTTGAACTGGCTCAATTACTGGATGGAATTGCTACAGCCTAGGGTTTTGGGTAGGTCACGGTCAATTTCCTGCGGTTGGCGGTCGGTTCCTAACCAGGTTTTAACAAGGTAGATCATGCTGATTGGCAGCAGGTAATCGACTTTGAAAGTCCCGTTTTGAATCTGATTTCGCGTATAGCAAAGCAAAGCGGCCTTGAAGGTGGAATAATCGTAGACTGATGATTTTGGAGATTTTGAAATGAGCGAAACGCAACAACGTATTGATGAATTGGTCAAAGGCAGCGAGATTGTGCTGTTCATGAAGGGCAACGCCAATTTTCCACAATGTGGATTTTCAGGCCGTGCCATTCAAATTTTGAAAGCCTGCGGGGTCG
>JANPCR010000168.1:0-22549 GCA_031431035.1 Rhodoferax sp. | reverse complement strand
AAACAATTGAACGACGAGGTGAAGAGCACGGGGCTGTTTTTTCCGATTGACCCCGGTGCCGACGCCTCCATTGGCGGCATGAGCGCGACCCGCGCCAGCGGCACCAACGCCGTGCGCTACGGGACGATGCGCGAAAACGTGCTGGCACTCGAAGTAGTGACCGCCAGCGGCGAGATCATTCGCACCGGCACGCGGGCCAAAAAGTCCAGCGCGGGCTACGACCTGACGCGGCTGATGGTTGGCAGTGAAGGCACACTGGGCGTGATGACCGAGATCACCGTCAAGCTGTACCCGCTGCCGGAGGCCATTTCTGCCGCGGTGTGCTCATTCCCCAGCATCGAAGCGGCCGTGCGCACAACGATTCAAATCATTCAAATGGGCATTCCGATTGCGCGGGTCGAGCTGATTGACGTGAACTCGGTGCGCATGGTGAATGCTTACGCCAAGCTGGGTTTGAGCGAAGAGCCGCTGCTGCTGATGGAGTTTCACGGTAGCCCAAGCAGCGTGCAGGAGCAAAGCGACACGGTGCAAGAGATCGCCAGTGAATTTGGTGGCCGCGCTTTTGAATTTGCCACCACACCCGAAGCCCGCACCAAGCTGTGGACGGCGCGACACAACACCTATTTCGCCGCCGTGCAAAGCCGCCCTGGCTGCAAAGTGATATCGACCGACACCTGCGTGCCCATCAGCCGCCTGGCCGATTGCCTGCTGGACTCAGTGGCCGAAGCCGATGCCAGTGGCATTCCGTACTTTTTGGTAGGCCACGTGGGCGACGGTAATTTTCACTTTGGCTATTTGCTGGACCCGAACCTGCCCGCCGAACGCGAAACCGCCGAAAAGTTGAACCATGCCCTGGTCAGCCGCGCCCTGGCACTGGACGGCACCTGCACGGGCGAGCATGGTGTGGGGCTGCACAAAATGGAGTTTTTGGTGACAGAAACGGGTGCCGGGGCGGTGGACATGATGCGCACGATCAAGCGGGCGCTAGACCCGAAGAACATCATGAACCCAGGCAAGATATTCAGCTGGTGAGTCTACCGTTTAGAGTTGGGAGAATTGGATCTACATCTGGATCATGTAGATTGCCGCCACTTGGCTCAAAAGTGAGATTAAATTGACTGGTTTTGGTGTTTTTAGCACTGAACTGATTCACTTGATAGAGGGCAATTTGGGCTAAGCGCAACCCAGGAAACAATCGGATTGGGATTTCCCCGAAGTTAGCAAGCTCTAAGGTGATGATGCCTTCGTACAAAGGATTGATGAAGTTTGCGGTGGCAATATTCAATCCTTCTCGCGCCCAAGATGAACGAGCAGTCACCACTCCTTGAAGATCAATTGGGATTCGAACCCATTCGAACGTCGGCACCAAAGCCAATGTGCCGGGGTGTAGAAGAAACGACTCACCAAAAGGGATGTCGTGGCGCTGAAATTTCTGCTGCCTATTAGTTTTCTCTCCATATGTGCGATTCCCTCCTTTTACATAATCTCGAGGGTCTACATGGGACAGGCCTCGTGAGCGTACGAGCAGTACGACATTTCCCATGCGTAGGTCGATTGCGGCCGATTGAACCTGTTCTATATGCATCAACGGTGTAATCACCAAGCGCTTCTGATCGTCAAGCCCTGCAGTCAGTCGCGCCACAAGGCCTTCATAGCCACACACACTCAAGGTGTCACCCCACTCATACTTTTCGCAGCAATCAAGTTAGCCAATCCCTTTTCGCACAGTTGATTTACTTGTTTGAATTTTGCTGACCACGATCCAGACTCTTCAATCCGCGGTGCGTTCGGTTGCTGGGTGGCTACCACCTCCCACCCCGCAAGCAAAAGATCTCGGAAATTTATGCTAACCGCGTCTAGGACAATTTTTCCATCACCATTTTTGAGAAGCGTTGTGGTGCCAGGAGGAATCCGATCAAGCAGCGCTCTTTTTACTGCGTCGATCGCTGCCCTATTAGGGCCTGGGTATCGCACTTCTTCAGGAAGTGCTGCGTTGAGTTTCGAAAGTAGGCCTTGAATCTGTGGGACACTAAAAAGTTGTTTTCCATCCCCGGGGTTGTGATAGCCGTAAGGCTCTATCGCCTTCCATGCAATGCCATCAATGGATTTGTCCCAGCCCAGTTTTCTGGCCACATCTAAAAGCGTAGCGAGACGCACCCGAAAAGGGGGGTACGAGGGTAGTTGTGCCCTTCCTTGGTCTATAGGCTGAACTGCCCAAAGCAATTGCGCTAAAGCAAATATAAAGGCTGGCCCTATCAACAACAGACCAATAACGTCACAGAAAATCTCTTCCGAAATAGTGCCAACATTCCCTCTCGTTACCGGTGTACTCTGATTAGTCCAGGAGCGCACCCAGGCGGTCGCATCAGGTGACGCAGCCATATCTTCAGTAAGGTCATGGCCTCTATTAGTTTCGAGCGGCGATCCTGCAAAAGTGGCTTCAATGACCGATGCCCATTTGTCTCTATTTATGTCGATTAGCGCGTGTCCAATCTCGTGCGCCAACAAACCGTGCAGCAAAACGGACTCTTTGAAGGCCCTTGGAAACTGCACATTGAAAATTTTGGCACCACCTTGGTCGTTACCACGCTTTTCACGATAGACCAAATAGTTGTACAGACTGCTGTTGGATGAGTAGAAGAAATGAACTTTATTGAGTTCAGCCACCTTAGCAGCCGTCTTCTTCTGTACTTCGGAGTCTGCCTCTTTCGCGCCATCAGTTAACGAGGCCGCTGGGCTATGCCTCCATGCCTTATTGGCTAGTTCGGCAAAGTGATGCACAAACGACCAAGAAAATTCTCCCACATGAGATTTTTCAGCCAACGCAACAATCTCGGCTACTTTCGATAAATCAGTAGCAATGCCCGCAAGTGCTTGTACTTCGGCACTCTTAAGGGCGTCTTCAAGATGCAAAATTCGCTTCTGAAGCGTTAAAAATACTGCCTCATCGATATGTGAAGCGTATTCAAACCGAAGGACGCCATCAAGCAGCGCGTGAACGTTACTACAGGCGGCCTGCAGGAACGCTTTTTGCTCAAGCATGCGATGGCGTTGCGCTTACTATTTTCAGATTTTTGACTATTTCCGACAGTGCGCTCTGGGCTTGGTCTACGTCAGCAGTAGTGACTTCCGTGGTGGGAGTCAATCCGGCCAATTTAACCAAGGCCTGCTGCAATTTTAACGTTGTGGCCATAGGATCACTCAACCCATATGCAGTGTTAAGGCTGCTAGAAATTGCATGTGACGTGATTTGGGCTTCGGCGGATGCAGATGCCTGGTCAAACAACTCACCTGTTTCAAAACCCAAAACTCCGGTCGTCGCATGATCGCCCAACTCATTTGCTTTGAAGTCGGACAGAAGCCTGTAAAGGCCATTGAGGTTCATAAGATCAAACTCGGTAACCTCTTCACCTACACGGCTTTTGCTGAAGAGAGCGAGAGTTTGAGTGCTTAACAAAAACAACCGCGAAGGAAGCTCTTCGAAATTGCTGAAATTTGCGATGGCCATACTTTTTCCTTTTTGGCGATTACGCCGCGATTTTGTCAAGCTCAGTGGTGAGCTCATCAGAGATGGTTTGTAGGTCCAGAATAAATCCAAACGCCTGCTGTCCGTCTACGACTCGAAAGGGATCAGAGGATTCATCCCAAACGTACACACTCTTGCCAAGGATTACAACCCTTGCGGCAGGTAGTTTTTGTAGGGAAATTCCCATTGCATGAAGCTCTCGAATCGCACTTTTCACTTTAAGAGGGGACACACCGGACGCCGACAGACCTTGAACGACTCTACAGATTACCAGATCACCAAAGCTATATTTTCTTACAACGCCGTGCCCACGCAACCCTCGTTTCCGACTTGCCGATGGAGTAACTAACCCAGTTCTACAAAGGTAGTGCAACATTTGCGTACCAATTCCAGTTACAGAACAAACTTGTTGGGTGGTGTACATTTTAAATGGAGTTTTGCTCAATACTCAATTTATACATGCTTTCTCACAAGTTATCAACAAATTTTCCACAGGGTTGTTAACAGACAACTACTTACCTTTTGTCCGGTTGCTAAGCAACAAATTCTTCAAAGCAAGTAGGGCCAATCTTGCGCCTTGAACGCTAAACACTTTTTGGTAGGCCACGTGGGCGACGGTAATTTTCACTTTGGCTATTTGCTGGACCCGAACCTGCCCGAGGAACGCATTGCCGCCGAAAAGTTGAACCACGCCCTGGTCAGCCGCGCCCTGGCGCTGGAAGGCACCTGCACGGGCGAGCATGGCGTGGGGCTGCACAAAATGGAGTTTCTGGTGACAGAAACGGGCGCCGGGGCGGTGGATATGATGCGCACCATCAAGCGGGCGCTGGACCCGAAGAACATCATGAACCCAGGCAAGATATTCACGATGTAAAACGGCAAATTTACCACAATTGTGGTAAATTTCGCTTCAAATCAGTGTTTTTCTGAAATTGCGAACAAAATAAGCCTCTAGCTCTCGAATAATATAGATAGTTCGCTATATTAATAATAGCAAATAGGCGTTTTCACTTTAGGTTTCGCAACCCACTTTAGTAAGGCTTTTGGCTGAATCCCGCCTGGTTCAAGCCACCACCAAACTGTCGTGCTGCTCTAATGTGGCCGCCAGCGCCTCGGTGATTTTTTGACCCGTTTGGCGCTCGATAAACAGCCATTGGCCCGCTGGGTTGATTTCCAGAAAAACGTGGCTGCCATCAGGGCGGCGGCGCATATCGATGGCACCGTACACCAGGCCCAGGCGCTTCATCAGTTGCAGCAGTTTGGCCTCAATGTCGCTCGGCAGCTTGGCAGGCTCGACTCGGGCGGCCGCAATGTCCATGCGAAAGTCCACTTTGTAGGACGTGTCTTGCGAAAGAATGGCAGCGGCAAAAATTTGGTCGCCCACGATGGTGATGCGCAAGTCCACGTCTGCCTCGATGTAGCTTTGAAAAATGACCGGCGCGTACTTGACGTTCTCCAGCTTGTCCAGCTCTTCCGCACGCAAGATGCGGGTTTCGCGCCAGTCGGCTTCAGTCGCTGAAAACGCTTTGTAAATCACTTTGCCCACCCCCAAGCGGCTGACAAAGTCGCGTGCGGCCTGCGGGCAGTTGGAAATCAGGGTTTGCGGAATTTCAAAACCCAACTCGCCCGCCACTTTGAGCTGAAAGGCTTTGCGGTTGGCCACCATGTCGCGTGCAGGCTCGTTGATCCAAAACGCATCGAGCGATTGCCACAGGCCATACAGCGCTTCATGGCTTTCGCTCAAGGCAAAGTTTTGGTGCGCCGCGCGGCTGACCTGCGCGCCGACCGTGGGCTGCTGGGGCCTGCGCCACCAAACTGCCCCGCAATCGGCCAAATCCAGCCCCGTGTCGTCGCAGCCAAAGGTGAACTGGTTCACTCCTGCGCCGTCGTACTGCATGGCCAAGCACAGATCCAGCGGAAAACGCGCCAAGTCCAGCATGCGTGTGGCGGCCCCCCGGCGCGACAGTTCGACCATGACCGACTGGGCATGCTCGTCTCGGTGGTGTGAAATGACAAGAATCATGGTGGGCCTCGGCTGGGTAGGGTCGGGTTGAGTTGGGTTTTTTGCGTTTTACATGCCGGTGTGGTGCTGGTACTGGGCCATCAGGGCCTCGTACTCTTGCTGCAGGCCTTCGGCTTCGGCGCGGTCCTGGTCGCCCAAGAGGCCCTGGGCATCGCCCTGCGCGTACTCGGTCAGCACCGCTTCGAGTTCGCTGATTTGCTGCGCCAGGGCTTGCATTTCGGCCTCTGCCGCCTGGGGAAAACTTTGCGTCCAGGCCATCGAGTGGTGCGGCGTGGACAGCACAAACGGAACGCCCGAGCGTCCCCCACCAAAGCCAAAGCCACCGCCGCCTGCCCCACCAAAACCGCCAAAGATCCCTGGGTTAATCACCGGCCCCTGCCCTGGCGGGTTGAACTGATCGTTGCCAAAACCCGTGGCCGTGTCTTGCGGCGGGGGTTTGTCGAACACAGGGTTTTTGGCGTCATCTCGAAACTTCAGGGTCACGGGTGGGCCGTCGTCGCGGAACTTGATGGACGGCGGCGCGTCATCCCGAAACTTCAGCGTGATGGGCACGTCGTCCCGAAACTTCAAGGTCACGGGTGGGCCGTCATCGCGGAACTTGATAGTCGGTGGAATGTCGTCCCGAAACTTCAGGGTGATGGGCGGGCCGTCTTCGCGGAACTTGAGCGTGCCAACGTCGGCTTGCACCGCCGTGCCCACATCGTCGTTGAATTTGAGGGTAATGGGCGGGCCGTCTTCACGGAACTTAAGGGTCGCCGCATCCGTGCTTGGAAAGGTATCCAGCCCTGGCCCAGTGCCAAAGACTTGCGAACCAATGCTGGCGCGGTCGCCGTCCAGGCAGGCTTGCATACGCTCAACCTGGCCGGTGGTGAACATGAACATGGTGTCGTCATCCACGTAGTCCATGTAGTTCATGAACATGTCGCCGTTGGGGCCGTTGTTGCAACTGATGTGCGGAAACGTCGGCTTGTTCGGGTTGGAGTTGCCCTGATTAGGGGTGTCGATGATGAAGTCGTCGCCATTGCAGCCGCCACCATCGTCGCCCCAAATGTGGCGCAGGTTCAGCCAGTGGCCAATTTCATGTGTGGCGGTGCGGCCCAGGTTAAAGGGCGGCGCGGCGCTGCCCACGGTGCCAAACGCGCTGTGCAAAATCACCACGCCGTCGGTGGCGGCCGCACCGCCCGGAAACTGGGCGTAGCCCAACAGGTTGTTGCCCAATTGGCAAACCCAGATGTTGAGGTACTTGTCGCGCGGCCAGGCGTTAGCGCCGCCGGTGGCAGTGGACTTCATGGTGTCGTTGCTGGGAAAACTGTTGTTGGCCGTCGCCACCCGCACGATGCCCGTGGTGGCGTTGCCAGCGGGGTCTTTGTCGGCCAAGACAAACTCAATGCGGGCGTCAGCGGCAAACGGTTTGAAAGGGGCCGGAATCTTGTTCAAGTCGCCATTGGTTTTGCGAAAGTCGCGGTTCAGCACGTCTATCTGGCTTTGAATTTGCGCCACCGAGATGTTTTGCGCCGCGGTTTTGTGCACCACATGCACCACCACCGGAATGCGGGTGACGCCACCGCGCGCTGTCATGCCGCGCCGTAACCGAAATTCAAAATGGTTGTTTTCGCTAACGATGCGAAGGCGTGCGTACTCGGGGTCGGTGCGCATCAGGTGCTCATGCATGGGCATGGTGCCGCAGCTTCGCGCGGTGGGAGGCGTGGGCGTAGGGGCAGAAGCGGCAGGCTTGGGGGTTGCCATGGTTTTCTCCTTGAAGGTGTGTGAGGTTCAGCTGAACGTCAAATTAGCGCCGAAGCAATAAACGGTCACCCAGGAGTTCGGCGATTGCTCCGACGGGGTCGCCTGAACCCTCTACAAAAAGCTGGCCAGTGTTGTCCAAGTGCCAGTGACTCTCGGTCTTTTGCTGCCGGTCGTCGGGTCCAGCGCCAATCAGGCTGGCCCGCCCGAGCTTGTGCAGCGTGAAACCTGTGCGCCCACCGCGCGTGGGCGGCAACTCAGCGCCATCCTTGCGGTAGGTCATCAGCCCGGGCTGGTCTTCTTCAGCAACCCGCCACCAAGTACCCAGGTAGCGCGATTCGATTTCATCTGTAGCCATGAAAGTCCTCTTAAACTCTGCCCTCTTGCATTGCATTCACACGCGGCAAGAAGTCTGGAGTGTTGGGCAAATACTAGCTTCGTCGTTTGAGTTTCTCAAGCGCCAGCATCATCAAGCTTGATGAAAATAGAGGTCTCACGGAGGCGGGGTTGTATCGATTTGTAGAGCTTGCAGGCCCTCTGCGCAAGCTCTACACAGCCCTGAAGAAGTGGCTCAAACTTCGACACAAAATGTTGCATTTCGGCGGACAGAGCGATGCAAGAATCGGCGCGGAATTGACTGCGCAAGGGCTGCGTGCGAAGGTCTAAAGAATGGCCGACAAGGAGAATTGCACCAAGAATTGCGCTTTGAATTGAGCCCGCTTTGACCCCAAGGCGCAGGCCGGGTTGGGGCAGAACTTCAGGGTGCGTAGGTAACGGGAAAGCGCGAGGTCAAGGTGCCTCGGCAATGGCATTGGCCATGTACTCGATCTTTTTTTGCATTTGGCTGTCAGAGTCTTGAAAACGCTGTGCAATGGCGTGGAACTCGTCCTGAATTTCAATGAAGGCGTCCACCATGTCAGGGTCGAAATGTGCACCCCGGCCCTGAAAGATGATTTGCACCGCGCGGTCGTGCGGCACCGGATCTTTGTAAACGCGACGGCTGATCAACGCATCGTAAACGTCCGCCACGGCCATCAACCTCGCCGACACAGGAATCGCATCTCCCTTGAGGCCTTGCGGGTAGCCGCTACCGTCCCACTTTTCCTGGTGCGACAGGGTGATCTCTTTGGCGGTGCGCAAAAACGGCACTTCGAAGCCCAGTGCTTTCTCGGCTTGTTCAATCGCGTCAAAGCCCAAGGTGGTGTGGGTTTTCATCAACTCAAACTCTTCGAATGTCAGCTTTGACGGTTTGAGCAAAATACGATCAGGAATGCCGACCTTTCCAATGTCGTGCAAGGGTGCCGACTTGAACAAAATGTCAATAACCTGCGCTGTCAAAACCGACGAAAACCGGGCGTGGCTGCACAGCGCCTGAGCCAGTGCCTTGACGTAATTTTGCGTGCGCCGAATGTGGTTGCCAGTATCGGAGTCGCGGGTTTCGCCCAGCGACGTCATGGCCAAAATAGTGACGTCCTGAACGATGGACAACTCGCGGGTGCGCCGCGCAACCTCTTGCTCAAGGTAGCCATTTTGGTCGCGCAAGATATCGGCGGTGGCTTTGAGCGCTAACTGAGTTGCCACCCGCGCCAAAAAGATAGCCGGACTGATGGGCTTGGTGATGTAGTCCACCGCGCCCAGGCTCAAACCTTTTTCTTCGTCGGCCATGTCGGACCGGGCGGTCAAAAAAATCACGGGAATGGCGCTGGTGGCGAGGTCGGCTTTAAGCTGGGCGCAAACCTCGTAGCCATCCATGTCGGCCATCATGACGTCCAGCAAAATCAGGTCAGGCGGTTGAGCTGACCGGGCGACTTTCAGGCCAGCAGCCCCTGAATCGGCAACCTTGACGCGGTAAGCGCCTTTGAGCAAGCCGCTCATCAGGGTCAGGTTGTCTGGCGAATCGTCAATGACAAGAACCGTGGCCTTGGTCGCATTGTGGGTTTGGGTCATGGTCGGCTTCAGGCGTGGTGGAGAGTGGCTTCGCTTGCGGCCATTCTGTCATGCTCTATCAGAAAACAAAGGGACAAATTCACGCCGGGGCCTTGGGTGATCTTCAACAGCTTATCTGCTGGCAGACTGCGTCAATCGGTCAATCAGCCCGTTCAGTTCATCAAGCGATCCGAACTGAATGGTCATCTCGCCCATTTCTTCAAAGCGCCCGGCTCGCTTCACGCGCTTTTTAATCCGCACGTCAACCTGCGCGGCCAACAGATCCGACAGCTCTTCCTCGACCCGTTTCAAATCACGCGATTTTTCTTTTTTCGGTTTGGTTGAATTGGGTGAAGCAGTCAGGGCAAATTCGGCACTCAGCTTTTTGACCAAACTTTCAGCCTCGCGCACCGACATTTTTTTCGCTGCAATTTGGGCGGCTGCGGTGATTTGGGTCGCTCGATCCAGCGCCAACAGGGCCCGGGCATGGCCCATGTCAATGTCGCCTGCCATCAGCATGGTTTGCACTGGGTCTGCCAAATTCAGCAAACGCAGCAAGTTGCTGGCGGCACTGCGCGAGCGCCCCACGGCTTGCGCAGCTTGTTCGTGAGTGAGCCCAAACTCTCTGACCAAGCGCTGCAAGCCTTGCGCCTCTTCGAGCGGATTGAGGTCTTCACGCTGAATGTTTTCAATCAAACCCATGGCTGCAGCGGCATCGTCGGGCACATCGCGCACCAACACGGGCACGCTGTCCAGCCCGGCTAGCTTGGCGGCACGAAACCGCCGCTCGCCAGCAATGATCTCGTACTTGCCAACATGGGCACCACTTTTGTCGCCATGGGGCAACAAGCGCACCAAAATGGGCTGCATGATGCCTTGGGCTTTGATGCTTTCGGCCAACTCGTACAGCGCGCCCTCGTCCATGCGGGTGCGAGGCTGGTACTGTCCGGGCACCATGTCGGCAAGCAGCAGCGAAGCTGGCAAACCCGGCCCGCCTTGCCCGTTTTGCAAGGCTGAGTCGTCAACCGTGGGGCCTAACAAAGCTTCTAGGCCGCGGCCCAAGCCTTTGAGTCGTTTTGTCGCCATGGAGTGCTTACTTTCTCTTTTTTAAATAGGATCGGTTTGCAAGGCGGCCAGCATGGCCTGCCCTTGCGGCCAGTCGCCCAAGCCTGACTCGCCATTGAGGTGCCCCAATGGCCCTGCTTCCACACATTGCGCACCCCAGACCTTCGCCATGGCGCGGCCTGCGACAAGACTTGCAAAAGGGTCGGTACTAGAGACAACGCAGGTCGCGGGCACTGGCAATCGGTTCAACACCGGCATGCGCCAACTGTGCAACTGCGCGGGAAAGTCGGCGCGTTGGGCATCTGGCGGCGCCACCAACAGCGCACCCCGCACACGGTGAACACTTTGCGACACGGCACTCCACGCAGCCACTAGGTGGCAGCCCAGACTGTGCGCCACCAAAACAAGGGGCTGATGAGGTGCCTGCGCCAACACCGCATCTTCAAGCCGGGTGACCCAATCACCGCGCAACGGCTGCTGCCAGTCATGCTGGAGCACACGCTCGTACCCAAACGCCGCTTGCCACAGGCTTTGCCAGTGGTTGGGGCCAGAGTCGAGCCAACCAGGCAACAGGAGAATTTTGGCGGTGGTCATCGGCTACGGATTGCCAGGTTTGACGGCAATCTTTCGAAATTGCTATAAATAATATAGCTATTAAGACATATTTCACGAGAGCTAGAGGCGAAGATTGGCATAAAAGTGGTCAACCACTACATTTTGGCGATTCTGGCGACCATTTCTACTGCAAATGTGGTAAACGCGACAGCGCCCTTACTCGACGGATCAAACGCCACGCCCGGCAGGCCGTAGCTGGGGGCTTCAGCCAGACGCACGTTTCGCGGAATGACGGTGTCAAAAACTTTGTCACCAAAATGGGTTTTCAACTGCTCGCTGACCTGCTGTTGCAAAGTAATGCGGGGGTCGAACATCACCCGCAACAGGCCGATGATCGCCAAGTCCTTGTTCAAATTGGCATGGACTTGCTTGATTGTGTTCACCAAGTCAGTCAATCCTTCGAGCGCAAAGTACTCGCACTGCATGGGCACAATGACGCCGTGCGCGCAGCACAGGCCATTGAGCGTGAGCATGGACAACGAAGGGGGGCAGTCGATCAGGATGAAGTCGTAGTCAGCGGCAACTTCGGCTAACGCGGTTTTCAAACGCTTTTCGCGCCGCTCGACTTCGACCAGCTCAACCTCAGCACCCGCCAACTCGCGGTTGGCACCCAAAATGTCGTAACTGCAGCCCGCCTCAATCAGCTTGTCGCTTTGGACTCTGGCTTCTGCAATACTAGAAGATTCCAACAAGACGTCATACACCGAATGCTTGAGTGTGCGCTTGTCCACGCCCGAACCCATGGTGGCATTGCCCTGAGGATCTAAGTCCACCAACAGCACCCGTTGCCCAATTTTTGACAAGCCAGCAGCCAGGTTCACTGCCGTGGTGGTTTTGCCAACGCCACCCTTTTGGTTGGCTATGCAGAAGATTTTGGTCATTTTGAAATGGCTAGCTTGATGCCAAAGCCAATGAGGAAAAGCCCTGCTATTTTTTCCAAGGCACGGCCCAACACTGGGTTAGCCCGAAAGCGGTTAGCCAAAAAATGCGTGAGCATGACAGAAGTGGAGCAATACAGAACTGCCAATGCGCTGCTGGTAAGGGTCAGCGCTAGGTAGGTTTTGAGCCCTAAGTTGGTTGCAGGGTCAATGAACAAGGGGAAAAATGCCATGTAAAAAACAATGGCCTTCGGGTTCAGTAGCGTGATGATGAGTGACTGCCTGAAATAGTGACTTGGCTTCATGGTCAAAATGGGTGTGTCTCCCGGTTTGGCCAGAAGCATTTTGATGCCAAGCCAGGCAAGGTAAGTGGCGCCCAACCATTGAACCGCCGTGAAGGCCTGCGGGTAGGCGGCCATGACGGCAGCCATGCCTGCAAGGGCCAGCCACATCAAGATCTGGTCGCCCGCCAGCAACCCCAAGATGCAGGCAAAGCCGCCGCGAATTCCGCCTTGCGTTGTAGAGGTGATCAGCGCCAAATTTCCAGGCCCCGGCACCAGTAAAAAAAGCAGGATGGTGGCGATGTAAGTGCCGTAATCGGTGATGCCAAACATGTTTTTTGAAGTGCGTTGAGGCAAAAGCCGGGTTAAGGTGGGCAACTATTCAGCGAGTTTACGGCATGCGGGCGCGGCACTCTGGTGAACTGACGGGCTGATGCGTGCCAGGCTATAAATTTTGGCGATGTATCAATTGTTGAGATGCCAGCACGTTCTTGCTACACCCGAGTTGATGAGCGACAGCAGCGGTAACGGGCGACAGCAGTTGCAATTGGCACAGGGTGCGGCCTAAGTCTTCCTCATCCAAATAAGGCAACGCTCAGCCTGAAGGCCTGGCACATCCAAAGGTTCCACGTGAAACACCGTGACGTTAGGTGCTAACTGGTCAATTTCATCCGCGGGGTGGCGCGCTTTCATTGCCAACCATATGCCCTGATCTTTCAACGAGTCTTTCGACAAAGCCGTGAAGTCAGCCAAGCTGGAGAAAGCCCGACAGCAAATAATGTCGAACCCTGCCGCGCTCTCGCGTTCTCGGGCAGCGTTGTCATTGGCCGCCAAGTTTTCAACCCGCGCATGTACAGCCTTCAGATTCTTAAGCCGCAAAGTCACCGCCACTTGGTTGATGAACGCCGCCTTTTTAGCCACCGTGTCCACACAGGTCACCGAAATGTCCGGGCAACAGATGGCAACGACAACGCCGGGCAGGCCTGCGCCCGAGCCAACGTCGAGCATTTGCTTCATCTTTTGGGGCTTGTTTGCCAGTATGGCCTTCGGCAAGACGGTATTTTCCAACTTGGCGGTCAATCCCAATTGCCGATTCACAGGCTCAAGAATAGCCAAACTGTCTATCAAATGCAATGACAGCATGTCAGCCGGGTCGCGCACTGACGTGAGGTTGTAGACCTTGTTCCATTTTTGAATCAAGTCCAGGTAGGCGAATAAATGATCAATTTGCGCCGCAGTCAATGAGAGTCCCAGCGTGGCAGCTGCTGCCTCGAGTTGACGGCGGGCGGTCACGGCTGGCACTTGAATCTGGTTTTGACCTCGAAGACAGTCAGCCTAATCATCACGCAGCCATCTCATCATTGTGCTTTGTCGCAACTTCATTTCCAGCCGCCGCTTGATTTGTCAAGGTCGCCGCGGCCCCAAACTGCGCGTGACCCCGCCGCCTGAGGTGCACGAGCAGCAAAGAAATTGCGGCGGGCGTGATGCCAGAAATTCGAGATGCTTGTCCCAGAGTCTCGGGGCGGCGCTTGTCTAAGGTCTGGCGGGCTTCAAAACTAAGTGCCGCCACCTGTAAATAGTCCATGTCAACTGGTAGTCTCAGGCTTTCGTAGCTGGCGGCTCGTTCAATTTCAGTGCGCTGACGGTCAATGTAGCCCGCGTATTTGATTGAAATTTCCACCTGCTCGACGACCGCCTGCTCGAAGAATGCGGTTTCACGTGAAACCTCGCTGGGAGATGACCCTATTTCGGCTTCGGGCTGGTCACTTGAGCTTTCACCAAGGCCCGCCGGACGATTTACAAACTTGCCCTCTTCCAGAGACATCAGCCCTGCGTAGCTCACGTCAGGTCTTCGCAGCAGGTCAGCCAAGCTGTATTCGTGCTCCAAGTTTTTACCCAAAACTCGTTCGGCCTCAGCCAAACTCAAATTTTTAGGACTGACCCAAATAGACCGCAAACGCTCTGTTTCACGTGAAACAGCATCTCGCTTGCGGCTGAAAGCGTCCCACCGGGCGTCGTCTACCAGACCCATTTGCCGACCGATCTCAGTCAATCGCATGTCGGCATTGTCTTCACGCAATTGCAGTCGAAACTCTGCCCTGCTGGTGAACATGCGGTAGGGTTCGCTAACCCCCTTTGAAATCAGGTCGTCCACCAGCACGCCCAAATAAGCCTGGTCTCGCCCCGGCACCCAAGTGTCACCAGACCAATTGGTTTTCGCCCCCGATTGCAAGGCCGCATTGATTCCCGCGAACATACCTTGAGCGGCGGCTTCCTCATAGCCCGTGGTACCGTTGATTTGCCCTGCAAAAAACAGGCCCTTGATTGCCTTGGTCTCAAAACTGCTTTTCAAACCCGTCGGGTCAAAGTAGTCATATTCAATAGCGTAGCCAGGGCGCAAAATATGCGCATTTTCGAGACCCGCCATAGAGCGCACGAGTTCGTACTGAATATCAAACGGCAGGCTGGTGCTGATGCCATTCGGGTAATACTCGTTCGTCGTCAGACCTTCGGGCTCCAGAAAAATCTGGTGGCTTTCCTTGTCGGCAAAGCGGTTGATTTTGTCCTCAACGCTGGGGCAATAGCGCGGTCCCACGCCGTCAATCAAACCGGTGAACATAGGGCTGCGATCGAATCCGCTTCGAATAATGTCGTGCGTGCGCTGGTTGGTGTGAGTGATCCAACAGGGCATTTGGGCGGGGTGCATTTCAGCGCGGCCCATGAAGCTGAACACGGGAATGCCTTTGCCTTCTTCCGTTCCCATGCCACCGGGCATACCGTCACCAGGCTGTTGAAGGCACTTGCTGAAATCAATTGTGCGACCATCCAAACGCGGCGGGGTGCCGGTTTTCAGGCGTCCCTGTGGCAGCTTGAGTTCTTTGAGCCGGGCGCTCAACGACACCGCAGGCGGGTCGCCTGCCCTGCCCGCTGAATAGTTGTTCAGCCCGACATGAATTTTGCCATCCAGAAAAGTACCCGCCGTCAACACCACGGTGCGGCTTCTAAAGCGAATACCCACTTGGGTGACTGCACCCACAACCCGGTCGCCCTCGACCATCAAATCATCGACAGCCTGCTGGAATAGCCACAAATTGGTCTGGTTTTCAAGACGCCGGCGAATCGCGGCCTTGTACAAAACCCGGTCTGCTTGCGCACGGGTTGCACGCACCGCCGGTCCCTTGCTCGAATTGAGAATGCGAAACTGAATGCCGCCCTCATCCGTGGCAAGCGCCATCGCACCGCCCATGGCATCCACTTCCTTGACCAAATGACCTTTGCCAATACCGCCTATGGACGGGTTGCAGCTCATCTGGCCCAAGGTTTCAATGTTGTGGCTGAGCAGCAGCGTTTTGCAGCCCATGCGTGCAGCGGCCAGCGCAGCCTCTGTGCCTGCGTGGCCGCCGCCGACGACGATGACGTCAAACTCTTGGGGGTAGTTCATCCAAAAATATCCTGAAATCAGGCCTCGATCAATTCTGTGCGCAAGCCCGCCATTTGTGCAGCTGCGGCCTGCCTGCGATCTGCGGTGACAAACAGGTCAACCATAGCCAACTGCGCCGTGCCTATGTGCAATGCGTCCATCGCCCGCAACGAAGAAAGACGCATCGCGCCAATCGCAAAGTTTTCAACTTGCTCATCAATCGGCACCACGCGCAACTCTTCAAAATCGTTGCCGATCTCTAACAGTACCCGCGCATATTCAGCGTCTGAAAACAGTCCTTCACGCCACTGCCGCGTCAACGCTGAGGCCACTTCCGTTTTGCAATGCGCAGCCGCCGTCACCCGAAGGCTCTGCCCTTGAATCATCCGCACTCGCGCGGCACCAGTCTCGCCGCTGTAGCGCTTAAACAGGGCCGACGTGTCAAAAAGCACGTGCATCACCAACCGCCTTCGCGCTCTTCAATAATCATCTGGGCGCCACTTTTCTCTGGCTGGCGCAAGTACTCCAGCGGCTTAATCGGCAGCTTCCAATGTGGAATGCGAACTGGCACATCTAGCTTCGGCGGAGAAACCTCTGCCACCAGCTTGCCATGGCGCAAGATACGCACGGTCTCACCCTGCTCGACCAAATCAATCATGGCCGAGGCGTTGGCACGGAATTCACTCAAGGCAACTGTTTGCATTTGTACAATTTTCAAAGTTTTGTACATTTTAGCAGACATCACGATTTTTATCGTTGTAGCAAAGGGCTACTGCCTTTCGCAGCCCTCAAAACGGGTAATGCCGCTCCGTCATCTGAATCGTGATCCAGCGCAGCTCGGTAAACTCGGCCACGCCTGCTTTGCCACCAAAACGCCCGATACCGCTGCCTTTGACACCGCCAAACGGCATTTGGGCTTCGTCATGTACCGTCGGGCCGTTGATGTGGCAAATACCCGAATCGATGCGCCGAGCCACCTGCATAGCGCGGGCGATGTCTTTGCCGAACACAGCGGCAGACAGGCCATATTCATTGTCGTTCGCGCAGGCAATCGCTTCTTCGGTGCTCTTGACGCGCACGATGCATTTCACAGGCCCAAAAGTTTCCTCGTTATAAATTCGCATGCTGGGAGTCACATGATCCAGCACCGTTGCAGGCATTAAAGTTGTGTCCACTTTGCCGCCGCACACCAGCTTGGCCCCTTTGGCCAACGCATCGTCAATCAGCGCATTGCAATGTGTCACCGTGCCCATGCCAATCACACTGCCCAGCACCACGGGCTCAGGCTTGCGTGGGTCACCCAACGGCAGGTTTCGGGCCTTGTCGCCGAACTTTTTCACAAACGCATCGGCAATCTTCTGGTCAACAATGATGCGCTCGGTGCTCATGCAAATCTGACCACTGTTCGCAAACGCACCGAATGCCGCAGCATTCACCGCATCGTCCAAATCAGCATCGTCCAGCACGACAAAAGGCGCTTTGCCGCCCAGTTCAAGCACTACAGGTTTCAAATATTTGGCACAGGTCAGCGCGATGATCTTGCCAACCTTGGTAGAGCCAGTGAAGTTGACACGGCGCACTGCCGGGTGGGCAATCATGGCTTCGACCACCGCACCTGCATCCGCTGGCGCATTGGTGATGTAATTGACCACACCTGCTGGAAACCCGGCCTCCTGAAACGCTTCAACAATCAGTTGGTGCGTGCGCGGGCAGTTTTCGCTGCCTTTCAAAATCACCGTGTTGCCGCAGGCCAATGGCGTGGCAATCGCCCGCACCGCCAAAATAATGGGCGCGTTCCAGGGCGCAATGCCCAACACCACGCCCGCCGGTTGCCGAATGCCCATCGCCAAGCTGCCCGGTACATCCGATGGAATCACCTCACCACTGATTTGCGTCGTTAACGACGCTGCCTCGCGGATCATGCCTGCCGCCAAAAACACGTTAAACCCGGCCCACATGGCGGTCGCTCCTGTTTCTGCGGGCACTGACTGCACGAAATCGGGTGTTTTGGCTTCGAGTTTTTCAGCCGCTTTGAGCAACAAGGCGCGGCGCTCGCTGGGGCCGGTTTCAGACCAGGTTTTAAAGGCTTCGGCCGCTGCTTCAACCGCCATCACCGCATCGGCGGGTGACGCTGCGGGCGCGCGAGTTGCCACCGTGCCATCCAGCGGGTTGCGCCGCTCGAACGTGGCGTTTTTCTCGGCTGTGACTTTCAGGCCGTTGATGATCATTGACATATCGGACATGGCTCTCTCCTTCAATTAAAAATTGGAACTCGCCGGGGCTGGGCGCAACAGACAGGCTGAGTCGGTGTTACTTCGAAGCCGGGCTACTTGGAAGCTGCGTTCACGACATTGCCTGTGTAGCGCTTGACCGCATTCGCAGCAGAGTAAGAATCGGCTTCTTGCGCACCGAGGTAAGTTTCACGAATCACACTAGACCGCCCCAGCAGCTTTGCAGGTCCGCTGGCCACAATGGCTCCGCGCTCCAGAACATAGCCGCGATCAGCAATAGCCAGCGCTTTTTTCACGTTTTGTTCAACCATTAACACCGTGGTGCCCCCATCGGCAATGCGCCGTGCGATGGTCAACACCTCCGTCACCATCTTGGGGGCCAAACCCAGAGACGGTTCATCCAGCATCAGCAAGCGCGGCGAGCACACCATGGCGCGTGCTATGGCCACCATTTGCTGTTCGCCGCCGCTCATGGTGCCAGCCAGTTGCTGGGCGCGTTCGCGCAACTTCGGAAAGTCATTCATGACCTGCTGCACGCGCTCAGCCCTTTGACTTTTGGGCACCAGCCAGCCGCCCAACTCCAGATTTTCCAGCACGGTCATTTGAGGAAAAAGTTGCCGCCCCTCTGCCACCAGAGCAATTCCAGCGCGGACGATTTCGTGCGTTCTCTCAGGCAAGTCTTCGCCGTCAAACAACAGCTCACCGGTTGACGGAATCAGCCCATTCAAGGCGCGCAGCAAAGTCGTTTTGCCTGCGCCGTTAGGACCCAAAATGACGGTCAACCCTGGGTTGATATCGAAACTCACGCCGCGAAGCACTGCAATTGGCCCGTAACCTGCGCTCAAATTTCGCACCCGCATGCGGGCTTGGCTGCCAGTCCCCAGCTCGAACCCGGGTTGGTGCCACATCACGCGGGTACCTCGTCAGTCATTTCGTCGCCCAAATAGGCTTCGATCACCTCGGGGTGGTTGGTGACTTCGCGCGGGGTGCCGTCGGCAATCACTCGGCCCTGGTGCAGCACAATCACGCGCTCTACATGGCGCAGCAGTGTCTTTACGGCATGCTCGATCCACACCACCGTCAGATCAAGCTCGTCCCGCAGTCGGCGAATCAGGCGCGCCATGTCTTCAACTTCAGCCTCGGTCAAACCAGCCGCCACTTCGTCCAGCAACAAAATGCGCGGTCGAGTCGCCAAGGCCATGCCGACCTCCAGCAAGCGCTGTTGCGATGGAGTGATCGACCCCGCAGGTACCATGGCCAGTTCGCTCAAACCGACCAATCGCAAAATACTGGTTGCGTCTTTCAGTGCCCAAGGCACACCCTGTTCCTCACCCCACAGGCCGTACTTGCGGGGTTTGCGACCAGCAAACTTCAGACCAAACTCAATATTGGCAATCACCAGCATGTCGCCAAACACGCGTGGCGTTTGAAAAGTGCGCGCCAAGCCACGCGCTGCAAAGCGATGCGCACCAAGGCCTGCCAGGTTGTGGCCATCCAACAGCAGCTTGCCCGAAGTTGGTACTTGCACTCCTGAAATCGCATTGAAAAAAGTAGTTTTGCCCGCGCCATTGGGGCCGATGATGCCCACCAGCTCGCCCGCCTGAAGACGAACACTGACCGTATCCACCGCCAGCAGCCCGCCGAAACGAACGGTGACGTTCACCGCCTCAAGCAAGGGCGCTTGACTAGAGGACAAGGCGACGCTCCCGCTTGCGCTTCTTGTCGCGCGCTTTGTCACCGCTCCATTCGTAACGGCGTTCCTCCCACCAGAGCTTGGCATCCGCCCACCAGAGCTTGTACGTGTCAAAACGCAAAGACGCCAATCCGCCGGGCAGGTACAGCACACACAAAATCAGCAAAAGCCCAAGCGCCATCATGTAAATCTGCGGCGCTTGCAAACGCAGAGTTTCCGCCAGCACGCTGAACACAATGGCGGCAATCAGTGGGCCCCACAACGTGACGGCACCACCAATTAGGGCGATCAACACCGTCTGAAAACCAATGAAGGGGTTGAATACGGTGTGCGGGTCAATGTAAGTCCACCGCACCGACATCGCAGCACCGACTGCACCCGCCACTGCGGCGGTCATGGCGAAGCCTGCGATTTTGACCAACTTGGTGTTGACGCCCAAAGTCTGCGCCCGTTGCTCGTCGGCACCAATGCCCATCAAAGCAATGCCAAACCGCGTGCGCCGCACCCAAATCGACAAGGCCACCGTGCCAACGGCCAGCCCCAAAACAGTCAGATAAATAGTGTCACGCTCGGGCACCACCGTCAACACTCGGCCTACTGTGCCGGTCACGGTTTTTTCAAAGTAGCTCACCGCATGCCGAATCAACTCGGTCATGCCAAAGGTCAGCACGGCAAAGTAAGTGCCCCGCAAATGCAGCACCGCTGCGCCCATGACCACAGCCACCAACGCTGCCAAACCGGCAGCCAAGGCAATACTTTGCAGCCAGCCAAAGTGTTCTAACGCAATGGCGCTTGTGTAGGCACCAATCCCAAAAAACGCCGATGTGGCCAGCGACAAATAGCGCGAACTGCCGCAAAACAAACCCCAGCTGCTCGACAACGCAACATACATCAAGCAAGTCAACCCCATCGACACCATAAAGTCGCTGCCAAAGTAAGGCAAGGCCAGCGCCCAGCCGGTCAGGCCCAGCAGCACGGTCACATCTCGGGTCAATAGCTGGCGGTCATTCATGAATAAAAGCTTGCATAAAAGGGACTTGGCTTGCAGCGCTCACCGGGCTCAGGCCCGCGAAAACAGCCCTTTGGGCCGCAACAACAGAACACCGATGAACACGCAGTAGGACAGCAAGGCTTTCAGCGAGGGGTTGGTGTAATGCATGCCCAGCGCCTCAATCACGCCCAGCAGCAAACCGCCCGCCAGTGCCCCGCCCATGCTGCCAAAGCCACCCAAAGTGATCACTATCAATGCGGTGACTGTGTAAGGCTCGCCCATAGACGGTGAAATTGTGTACGCCATCGACAACAAACAGCCTGCGACACCCGATAACCCCAAACCAATGCCAAACATGACAGGGTGCAGCACCCGGGTATTGATACCCATCAGTTGCGCACCCACGGGCGACTGCATGAGGGCGCGCACGCCTTTGCCCAAAAGAGTCATGCGCAGCAGGACGATCATGGCACCACTGAAAGCCAACGCCAGCGCAAACACCAGCAACTTGTTGCCTGCAAACTGCATATCACCCATCTTCACCGGGTCGGTCATGAAGTCGTAACCCCGCAAGTCGCCGCCCCACACCCAGTTCACAAAATTCTGCACAATGAACATCAGGCCGAAGGACACCATCAGCCCGCGAGCTTCAAAAATGTCAAGGTTGGGCGATGTGGCGTTCAGACGCCGAAAGCACAGCCAGTGAATGGCAACACCCAGCGCCATCAGCACTGCAAACGACACTGGCACCATCAAAATGGGCGACAACCCGAATGAGGTTTGCACCATCCAGGTCAGGTAAGCACCGACCATCAAAAACTCGCCGTGCGCGATGTTCAAGATGCGCATCAAACCGTATTGCAGGTTCAAACCCAGCGCCACCAGCGCATAAATACCCCCGGTGATGAGGCCGGAAGTGATCAGTTCGATCCAGGCAGAGGCAGACATGATTTCAGACAGGCAGTGGCGTACGGGCGAAGACGACGGCGCAGGTTCAGTGCGCCCTCGCCACTAACTCAATAAGCTAACCCAACAAAGCGGCGTGGTTACTTCCAGGCCGGTTTGGCCGTGTTGAGCTTGGCCGTGGCCAGCTTTTGCGGCCAAACCACTTCAAACTCACCGTTTTGCCACTGGCTCACGGTGCCCGGCGTAGCGGTGTTTTCGCTGCCGGTGAACTTCACATCGCCAATGATGGTTTTGTGCGAGGTGTTGGCGATGTAGTCGCGCAGGGCCTTGCGATCCAAGCCGACTTTAGCGACCGCATTGGTCAATATTTCCATGCCAGCCCAGCAGTGGCCGCTGGCCCAACGGTCGGGCTCTTTGGCGACCCCAAATTTCTTCACGTGGGCATCGAAATAGGCTTTTGCACTGGGGCTGGTTTTGCTGTTCCATGAGCCCATGCCCAGCACGCCTTCTGCCCCTGCTGGCGTCATGACGTTGCGATACAGCTGAAACGCGGTACCGACAGACGCATAGAAATACTTGGGGTTGAAACCGATCTCTTTGGCTTGGCGGCTGGCCAAAATAGTGTCGGGCGGGTAGGTGAAGCCAACAAATGCATCCGGGTTTTTATCTTTGATAGAGCGCAACGTGGGGCCCAGGTCTTTCACGCCACCGGGGTAGCTGGTGTCCTGCACCAAGCTGATGCCAGTGCCCGCCAAGGCGACTTTCAGCGCGGCGTAGTTTTCCAGACCAAACAGGTCATCGACATAAACGCAAGCCACTGACTTCACACCGTTGGCTTTGAACATGTCCACCAGCGCCTCGCACATCGGCTTGGGCTGCTGTAACAGCAAGAAAAAGTAAGGCAGCTTCATTTCAACCAAGCGGCGCGACAGTGCCGTGGGTGCTAGCAGCGGGTAACCAAAGCGATTCGCCAACGGTGCCAGGGCAAAGTTGGCATTGCTGCCCCAAGGTGGCAAGATCAAATCGACCTTGTCGGAGCCCATCAGCTTTTCATAGGTGCGAACCACGGTCTCAACGTCGCTGCGGTCGTCTGAACTGATCAGCTCGATCTGGCGCTTCACGCCTTTCACATCCAGCCCGCCCTGGGCGTTTTGCTGCTCAGCCCAAAGCAAATAATTAGGCTCTTGGCTGACCTGCGCGCCACCTGTCCACGGCCCAGTTCGAGCCATGGCGTAGCCCACCCGCACGGG
>JANPCR010000167.1:0-12233 GCA_031431035.1 Rhodoferax sp. | reverse complement strand
GGGGTAGCCATCGGGCGATTTGCGACCCGCGCCCTGGTTGGGCGGGGAATCCAAAGCACCAAAATTTCTGGAAAAAGTCAGCAGATCGTCGTCCGTCAGCTGCTGATCGCGAAACAACAAAACGTCGTATTGGTACCACGCCTTCTTGATCGCAGCAATATCTTGCGCCTGGGCCTGCGCCAGATTGATTCCCCTAATTTCGGCACCCACCGTGCCGGTCGGGTGAATTTCAAGGGTGGACGTTGCGAACAGAGTGGACGGCAAGGCAGACATAAGCTTCTCCAAATGGCCGGGGAGGCCTGCGACAGATCTTCAAGTTTAGTTGCCAAATTCGCTTATTGCTGGTCTTGCTGGCGACTTTTGTGGCAAAGCAGGCGCTTAAGGCCACCCGACATGGGCTTCTGCCAATTAATTCACGTTTGGCGCTGGGGTTGCCGTGCGAAAATACGAAATTACATCTGATTCGAATTCGGTTCGGGTCAGTTTGGTTGTTTTGGCCTAGCGGCACCCAATGCCATGGTCCTGCCTATTATTTGAGGATTTGCCAATGGCCGACATGGTTTTAATTTTGTGCATCGTGCTCAGCGCGTATTTCATCCGTGGAATTACGGGTTTTGGTTCGGGTTTGATTTCGGTACCATTGCTGGCGCTCTCGCAGCCTTTGCAGTTTGCCATTCCGCTGGTGCTGGCGCTTGATTTCACGGCCTCCATGGCATTGGGTGGCATCAATCGCAAATTGGTCGCTTGGGACGAAATCAAGTACTTGCTGCCTGCCGGGCTGGTGGGGGCCTGTATCGGGGCATTTGCGCTGCTGAAATTGCCAACGACCCCTATTTTGGTGACTTTGGGCGTGTTCACCATGTTCTTTGGTTTTCGGAACATTTTCGGCCTGCAGCCCAAAGAAAAGCTGCCTCAGTTGTGGAGCGTTCCCGCCGGTTTGGCTGGCGGATTGGCGGGCGGGCTGTTTGGCGCGGGGTCGCCGCCCTACATCATGTACCTGACCCGTCGGCTGCTTGACAAAGGCGTCATGCGGGCCACGTTTTCTTGTTTGATCGCTATTGACGGCGGGTTTCGATTGGGGCTTTTCGCGTTCGCCGGCCTTTTGAGTGACCCCAAACTTCAGCTGGCTTACTTGTTTGCTTTGGTTCCGATGGCGTTGGGCCTTTTCAGTGGCAACAAGGTTCATTTGGACATGACCAGCGAGGGCATGCTTAAAGTCGTGGGCGCTTTGCTGGTGGTCAGCGGCGCTCTGTTATTCTTCAAGGCTGCTATTTAATTTTTTGACCCGGAAACAACCCCGAGAAAGACAACAAATGCACACCAGACGCTCTATGAATGCGGTCATGATATTGGCCGCTGTCGCGGGCTTCGTCGCGTCGTTTGCGCTGAATGCGCCTGCCTATGCCCAGGCTGCTGCCGCGCCGCAAACCTATGCTTTCAATGTGTTGAGCCAGCGCAGCGTCGCTCTGACAGCGCAGTACTGGAACCCGATTCTCACTTACGTCAGCGAAAAAAGCGGCGTGCCGTTGACCCTGCGCCTGGCAAAAACAGCCAAAGAGGGCAACGCCCAGGCTGAAAAGGGTGTTTATGACTTTCTGTATACCAACCACTTTTTCACGCCCGCGCGTGACCAATTGGGTTACAAGGTCATCGCCCGCCCAGCTGGGCCAGGCATCAAATCGCAAATTGTGGTTCCTGCCGATTCGCCAGTTAAAACACTCAGTGACTTGAACGGAAAAGACGTGGCCTTTGTGTCTGCCGATGGCTTCACAGGCTACTGGCTTCCGCTGGACGCATTGATTGAAGCCAAGGTCAAGGTGAATATCGTGTTCACGGGCAACCAGGAGGCGTCATCAGCCCAGCTGCAAATTAACAAAGTGGCCGCTGCGGGTGTGAATAGCACGATCATGGCACGCTATGGCCGACGTGAGGCATTTGAATACCGGGCGCTGTGGACTTCAGAGATTTTTCAGGATCTTTGCATCATGGCCAATCCCAAGGTGCCTGCTGACAAGGTCACCGCCGTTAAAAATGCCTTGGTCGGCATGCTGGCTGACCCCAAGGGGCGCAAAATTCTGGAAGATGGCGCTGAGTTGCTGAAAAGCCAGGGCCAATTGGGTTTTGTGGCGGCTGAAAACCGCGACTACGACAATTACAGGGCGTTCTACAAGCAGACTCAGGTCAGGTAAGACCAAAGTACAAAGCAATCCTTGCAAAGTACGTGAGTAGGTTCTGCTCTAAAAAAAGCGTTTAGAAAAACGCGAAATGGCGACAACACTATGAAACTCATGAGTCTGTTCAGCTTCTGGTCTCGCTGGGGTTTGATTTCGCGCCTGATGTGCGCGGTGGGCGTCGCCATTGTGGTGGGCGGCAGCGTGCAGACTTTCCTGTTCATTGCCGAAGGCGCATCAGAGCACTCAGCCCGACTCAAGCGCGATTTGACCGACACCCTGAATTTCATTGCCCCCATCGTCGCTGACCAAGCTGTCGTGGGCGAGTACGCAGCCATTGACCAATTGGTCAAAAAGCAGGTGACTCGCGGCGAATTGGATCGCATTGAATGGCAAGACAAGGAAGGCCGCAAGCTGGTGGCCCAGGACGCGCCAGATGCCATGATTGCCCCCGGCTGGTTTGTCAGCATGGCGGGCATTGAGGTGTCTGAAGAGAGTATTCAAGTGACTTCGGGTGGTGTCGGTTACGGCACCCTTTACGCCCGCATGACTCCCATCAAGGCCATCAACCGGCTTTGGTTGCAGTTCGTCAAGCAGTTGCAAATTGTCGCGGCGACCCTGTTTTTAATGCTGCAATTCATCTGGCTGATTTTCCGTGGCAACCTGGGCACGCTGCGCGGCTTGGCTGAAGGCGCCAATCGATTTAGCCAGGGTGACCATGCCGTTCGAATCACGGCCGAAGGCGCGCCAGAGGTTCGGGTTGCGGCTGAGGCCTTCAACAACATGGCCACCAACACCGAGAATTTGTTGGCGTCATTGAGCACCAGCGAATCCAAAAATCGGCTGTTGGCCACCATTGTGGAGCAGTCCAGTGAAGCCATCTGGACTAAAGACCTCGACGGTGTCGTTACCACCTGGAACGCGGGTGCCACCACCATGCTGGGTTATTCACAGAGCGTAGCCGTGGGCCAAAAGCTGTCGATTGACCAGTCTGATGAAGCCGCCGATGTGCTGCGCATGACGCGTTTGGCTGCGGGCGAGCGTTTTTCTTACGACACCAAGGCGCTTACGCAATCTGGTTCGCAAATCGACATGCAGGTCGCTATGGCACCGCTGGTCAATGAGACCAATGAATTGATCGGCACCATTGCTGTGGCTCGCGACGTGACCCAAAGCAAACGCAGCGAAGAAGCCCTGCGTTTGGCGCGTGGCGCTGCCGAGGCCGCGAACCATGCCAAAAGCTCGTTTTTGGCTCGCATGAGCCATGAGATTCGCACGCCGATGAATGGCGTTTTGGGCATGACCGAGTTGCTGCTGGAGACTGGCCTGACCAGCGTTCAGCGCCGCTATGCAGAAACTGTGCAAAGCTCGGGCAAAAATTTGCTGGCGATTATCAATGACGTGCTGGACTTCTCAAAAATCGAAGCCGGCAAGCTCGAACTCGAAGAAGTTGATATGGATCTTCGCCGTTCACTGGAAGACATTGTGGACCTGCTGGCAGAACGGGCCCATACCAAAGGGCTTGAACTGGCTTGCCGCATTCCGTCAGATTTGGACACCTATGTCAAAGGCGACCCTCTGCGCTTGGGTCAAATTTTGACCAACCTGACCGGCAACGCCATCAAGTTCACATCGCGTGGGTCGGTGGTGATCAACGTGGTGTGCGAGGCGCAGACTGACGGCAACACGACAGTTCGATTTGAAGTGGTTGACACTGGCCAAGGCATCAGCCAAGAGGCGCAAACCCGTATTTTTGATGAGTTTTCTCAAGCCGATGGCTCGACCACCCGCAAACACGGTGGCTCTGGTCTGGGGCTGGCCATCAGCCGCCAATTGGTTGAGATGATGGGTGGTGAGTTGCAGGTGAAATCGGGCCTGGGCGAGGGCTCGACCTTTTGGTTCTCTTGCCAGTTCCCACGGCAAAACCGATCTTCGCAGGCGGTGCTGCAATCGGACTTGATGGGCACTCTGACCGGCCTTCGCACCCTGATTGTCGAGTCCAGCTCAGTCAGCCGGGGTATTTTGCTTTCGCAAGTCTGCAATTGGGGCATGCAAATTCGCGTTGCCGAAACGCCAGACCACGGCATCGAACTGCTGCGGTTGGCAGCAGCGCAGAAGGAGCCATTTGAGCTTGCTGTGATCGACTTGGGGTTTCCGGGGACCGACACGCTGGAACTGGCCCGCGCCATTAAGGCTTTGCCCGACATTGCTGCGGTCAACTTGGTCATGTTGGCACCCGTGGGCAACCATGCCAGCATTCAGGCGTCGCGCGATGCGGGCATCAACGCCTGCCTGGTCAAACCCGTGCGCCAGTCAGAGCTCTACGAGAGCCTGGTGAACGTGATGGCCACCGAAAAGCCGCAGCCACTGCAAGTGGCAACGGCCGTGGCGCAAATCGCCAATGCGCCGCTGGCAGGCAGCCGCGGCAAGATTTTGCTGGTGGAAGACAATTTGGTGAACCAGGCCGTGGCGCTGGGCATGTTGCAAAAGCTGCAAGGCTACGACGTGGTGGTTGCCAACAACGGCTACGAAGCGCTTGAAGACCACCGCCGGGGTGATTTTGACGTGGTGTTGATGGACTGCCACATGCCCGAGCTAGACGGGTTTGAGGCCACCATCGAAATTAGAAAACGCGAATTGGCGGCCAATAACGGGCGCCATATTCCCATCATTGCGCTCACGGCCAATGCTATGGCCCAAGACCGCCAAGACTGCTTGAATGCTGGTATGGACGACCATTTGGCCAAACCGCTCAGTCGCAAACAGTTGCAAGACATGCTGGATCGCTGGATGCCCAAGGTCGTGGCCGCCATGGTGAACGCACCCTCGGCAGACTCCCCGGCTGCGCCTGTGCCCCTGGCGGTGCTGGATCGGCAAGTTTTGGCGCAACTGCACGAATTGCAAAATGAGGACGACCCTGACCTGATGGCCCGCGTCATCAAGTTGTATCTGGTGGAGTCGCCCAAGCTGTTGGCCAAAATACGCCTGGGCGTCAGCCGCGCTGAAATGGGTGAGGTCGAACGGGCAGCGCATTCGCTTAAGTCAAGCAGCGCCAACGTAGGTGGCCGTCACCTGACGCGCCATTGCAGCGACATCCAGACAGCGGCCAAGGCTGCCGATGCCAGCCAGGTGCGCGAAATTTTCTCCAAACTTGAGCCGGCATTTGAACAAGTGCAAATTGCCCTGGTTTTGGAGATTGACCACATTGCCGCGGATCACTGGACGCCCAGTGGGCTGAGTCCGCTAAGTCCGCTGACTTAACCGACATTAGACGGACATTAGGCGGATATTAGGCGGATATTAGACTCGCAGGTAGCTGAGAGCGGGCTGCTTGGCGATTGACAGACTGTGACCTCGCTACTTCGGGTCAGCCGCAATTTTGGCTTGCTATGTTTATTATATCAAACTATTGATATAATTAGAGAGCTAGAGGTTGATTTGGTTCGTATTTTCATAAAAAACGGGTTTGTGGTCAATATTTACCACAAATGTGGTAAATATTGACGTTTTTACAGGTTTGGGTGAGGTTTTAGGTGCGCTGGGCAACCTGCCAACTCAACCCAGCCTCACTCGTCAGCCGCAACCCGTCCGCTGGCTAATTGAAAAAACCGATGCGCCCGCTCGCGGTAAGAGGTGCCTGGTGACGGCCAGACGCCGCTTAACCGAGCCGCCACCAATTGCGGGGCGAGCCGCTGGGCTTCGTCAAACGCCGCTTTGGCTGATTCAAGATGCCCGAGCCCCACCCAATTGATGGCCAAGGCCACCTCGGCACCCGCAGCGTTGGGGGCCTCCAGCTTGGAGCGCTGGGCGAAATGCAGGCCTTGCGCGTAATCGCCACCCGAGAAATAAACCCCCGCCATCAGCAGCAAAAAACCGTGTCGCATGGGGTCACGCGGGCTCAGCCGCAGGGCATTTTGCCCATAGGCCACCGCCACTTCGGCATGGCCCAGGGTCGCCTCGTAAAACGCCAGCCAAGCCAGGCTGTAGGCGTCGTTGGGGTTGATTTCGTGGGCGCAGCGCAGCTCTTGCAAACCCACGTCAGGCTGTTTGGCCATGAACGACAGCAAGCCCTTGAGAGTGTGAGAAAAGTGATCGGTGCTGTCCAGCGAAATCGCCCGGGCGCAGGCGTCAAGTGCTTCATTCAGGGCACTTGCCGGGTTTGCTGAAAAGTTGAAGTAAATCAGCAGCCACTGCGCACCCGCCAGAACCCGCCAGCCCGCGCCGCTTTGCGGGTCCATTTGCAGGGCTTCCCGAGCCAGCCGCAGCGCCTCGTCAAAGGCTTGGCGGTCGCCTGACATACCCTGCACGTGCTGAATGGCCGCGCTGCGCAACGCGAGGCCGTGGGCATTCAGATCGGACGGGCGCGCACGCCGGGCTTTGCTGCCTTCGGCTGCCACCACCTGCGGCGCCATGGCCGAGACGATAGAGTTGGGCAGTTCTTCGAGCACCTCAAAGGCCAGTTCGGTACTTCGGTCGTACTTTTCGGCCCAAATGTGGTTGCCGGTTTGGGCGTCGATCAATTGCGCCGTGACCCGAATGCGCGTGCCGGTGTGGCGCACGCTGCCCTCCAGCGCGTAGTGCACACCCAGATCTCGGCCAATTTGGCGCACGTCGATGGCCTGGCCCTTGTACGTGAATGCGCTGTTGCGCGAGATCACAAACAGGCTGTGAAAGCGCGACAGCTCGGTGGTGATGTCTTCGCTGATGGCATCGGCAAAATAGCCCAAGGCCCCAGCGTCGCCCAATTGCAAAAATGGCAGCACCACGATGGACGGCTTGCTGGGCAGTGGCAATTCCAGGGCTGCGGCTGAATTGGCCTGTGAATCTAACCTTGGCTGCGCTGCACCCGCAGGCGTGGTGCGGCGGGTTTGCTTGGTTCTGCGTTCAAGGGGCGATCGCAAAGCAGCGCGTTTATCAGTGACCCCGTCTGTCATAGCAAACCCAAAGCGAAACCCTTTGCCCGCCACAGTCAGGGCCACTTGCGGGCCAAACTGTCGGCGCAGCGCCAGTATTTGAACGTTGAGGTTGTTCTCAGTTACCACCAGGCCTGGCCAAACCGCGTCGATCAGGTCGTTCTTGCTCACCACCCGGTCACGCCCAGCAATCAGGCAACTGAGCAAGTCAAACGCACGCGCGCCCAAGGCCACGGGCGCACCATTTTTGAGCACTTTTCGCTGCAGGGGCAGCACTTCAAATTCGTCAAATTTGCAGGGGTTTGACACGCATTGGCTTTCGAATTTTTGAGCTTGCCGAGATTGTGCCCGTGGATATGCGGTTTCATAAATTTTCATAAGTTTTCATAACAATTTAAAGACAGGCCTCGTACTGCAGACGGATAGTTCACCCACGCCAAAGAAATATTTTTGGCACGGCTCCTTCAGTCAACCGCAGCACAACGCTCGAAAGGTCAACACGTGAATCTCAATGGATGGGACACCGGGTACGCCACCACGCTGGCCGAAGTCAACATCGCCTTGGCTGATCCGAAAGCGGTTCCTGCAAGCTTTAGCGTCACGGCGCAGGGCATGGCCGTGCAGGGCGGTTTTGGGCTGTGGAGCATCGTGCCCGGTGGCGCAGGCGACTTGCTGCACCTGCTGGTGGCGGTGGGTAGCGGCACGGTGTCAGGTGGCGGCGCGGCCACGGTTGACTTGGCGGGCATGTCGGTGCTGCTTGAAATCAACCTGCAGTTGCTGCCGCCCAACGCGGCTAACCAGCAGGCGCTGAAGTTCAATTTCAAAACCGTGGGCACGGCCAGCACGCCATCGGCCCCCGGTGTGGTCAAACCGCTGTTGGTGTTTGACCCCGCAAAAAAGCTGTCGTTTTTGCAAAGCGCGGTGTTTGGCGCGTGCATCGCCCAAAGTTTGGTGAACCAGGCCAGCGCCCTGTCGTTTTCATTTGCCAACATCAATCTGGTCGCCCCCGGTGGCGCAGGCGGCCTGAGCAGTTGGTTGGCGCCCGTTTCTTGCGCCTACGAGTACTACCAGACGGGTGCCGGGGCGGGCTACCTGGTCATTTTGAGTGTCACGGATTCCCGCAACACCGACAACATCAGCCGCAAGATTGACCCGGAACTGATTTCTGGCAACTGGGCCGCTTTTTTTGCGGTTTCAGAGGCCCTGTTCTTGCGCAACGTGATTCAGCCGATTTTGCCCAAGCTTTACCCTGGCACAGACGATTCGTTTTTTCATTTTGATGCGGTGGGTCAGGTCATTACCTCAACCAAACCGATTGGTTTGGCGGGAATAAAGCCGGCGGCCATCACCTACAACCCGCGCATCACCGCCATGCAAATCAGCGTGGTCGGCTCAACCGTGGTCGCCGTTGTCAGTGGCGACTGCGACCTGTACATGGGCATGAGCATGACGTTTTCCGTCAGCAGCACATCGCAGTCCTCGGTCCACCCGGTCACGGGTGAGCTGTCGTTGGCCAAAGACCCCGCGCCGATTGAATCGCATGAATCGCACATTCCCTGGTATGACTACTTGATGGGGGGCATTCCCGACCTCATCATGGCCATCGTCGTGCCGCTCGTTGCCGACAGCATTGCCGGTGGCTTGAGTTCTGCCATCAAAGGCATGTCGTTTGCCAGCGCAGGTGCCCAAAACGTGCACTGGGTGGGCATGAAGGCGTTCACCGTCGGCGGCGGTCAGTTGAACCACGACTTTCGCCTGTGGGGCAAGCTGGCTTGAGACCAGACTCCCACGCACTGCACAACCGCTACATACCCAAATATTTGATCCAGCCTGTCACACACAAAGTCTCGCTCCAATTTTTCCCTGTCTCCCCTCAACCTTGCACTCACTCTTAAAGGATTTCACCATGACCACTCTGTCCATGCCCACCGCTTTTGCTCCAGCCTGTGACCCCACATCTGACCGGGCGAATGACAAACCCACGCTGATCCGATTTCCACACCTGGCCAATCGCCCCGGGCGGCTTATTGCACCGCACTTGAACTTTCTGGGCGGCCCGCTAGGCGATGCGCAAAAGGTAGACACCTACAACTGGGACACGGTGTTTGCCATTCGCTTTGCTGATGTGAACACGGCGCTGGCCAAACCCGGCGCCACCCCCACCACTTTCACCTCCACCGACGCGGGCGTAACGGCTGCTGGCACCTTCAGCCCATGGCAGTTAAGCGGCGGAGACGGCACACTATTGCACATGACGGTGCCCTTGTCAGGCGGCTCCATGACCTTTGAAAACGTGCCCTACAGTTTGGCCGGGGCCAGCGCCATTATTGAGGTTCAGCTCACCAAGCTGCCCAAAACGCCAGGCAGCAACGGCACGCCCAACGACGTGGTTCCGAACGCCACAGCCCCTGTCAGCGTGACCGACATCATC
This sequence comes from Rhodoferax sp., assembly GCA_031431035.1. Lineage (GTDB taxonomy): Bacteria > Pseudomonadota > Gammaproteobacteria > Burkholderiales > Burkholderiaceae_C > JANYCG01. The sequence continues at coordinate 2,718 of JANPCR010000167.1, read as the reverse complement.
AACCTGCCAGGCAACCCCAGCTTCGTGATCAAAGGCATTCTCATCGGCTTGCTGGACAAATGGTTCAACGCCAATCTGGCCCAGTTCACGCACACTTTTTCTACCGTCAATCTGAACGAAAAGGCCGACAAAGAAGGCTTTCAATGGCTCAAGCCCACGGGCCTGGGCTGGGCGGTTTCGGCCCAGGGTGCAGTGGCAGACAGCGTGTTTGGCGTGCTCAACATGACCAGTGGCAATGCCGTGCCCGCCACCATGCAAATTTCACCCAACGCGATTCCGACGGGGCAACGTGCTGGGTTTTTAATCTCGCAAGGGCGGTTTTTAAAGGAATTGATCCTGCCCGGCATTCACACCATGTTTCCCGGCTCGGTTCCGGGTGACTTTGAGGTCATTAACGACGGCACCATGATTCACAACAAGAACGCCGTCAACATGGAGCCGGTGACACTGTCAACCGGCACCTTCACACCCTTGTTGCCACCCAACCAGGTGCGCATCACGATGGAGGCAAGCGAAATTGTGGTCAACCTGATCAAGGCCGAAGTGGATTTTTCCCCCGGCATCAAAATCATGATGGACTACACCGGCTATTCGGGCGTGCAGTTGGCGCTCAACTCCAAAGGTCAGCAGATTTTGAATTACGTCCAGGCGTCCCCACCCGTGACCGACCACAACGTCGAGGTCGCGTCCTGGGTCATTTGGACCGAAGTTGCCGCGTCGGTCGCCGCCGCCATCATCACCATGGGCACGGGCGCATTGTTCAAAAAAATCATCGAGAACATGATTTTCCGGGTCGTCGCCATTCTCATCGTGTTGCTGGTGACCGAGTTGATTGCCAACATTGCACTCATCATCCAAGCCATCGCGGCAGGTGACAAAGACAAAATTCCGCCAATCGATTTGATGGTCATCAACGCCACCAGCACAATCACCTGGCCCCTCGCCACGGGCTTTTTGCTGACTACTGCGGCCATCAACGAGTCATTGCAGCTCGGTGGCGACCCGCAATTTATCAAATGACACGGCTTCAGAATTGAAGGAAGGGAGTCGCTATGTCCGCTGCCAGCTTGTCGCCGCCCGGCTTGAACTTCACCGGATTGGGCGGGGACGCGCCCATGCCCGAGGTTGAGTACCGCTTTCCCCATTTGCAGCGACTCGCGGCACCTGCACCGCCCAGGGTGTTCCAAAAAAACGCCTTGGCCGTAGCGCAGGCCAGCGCCTTCACCTACGGCTGGGACACGGCCTTTGCCATTCGCATGCCCGATGCCAATGCGGCCATTGTCAAAGCGGGCAGTTCGCCCAAAACCTATGCCCAGGTTGCGCCAGACAAATCGTGTTCAAGTACCGGCACGTTTGGCCCTTGGCAAATTTGCAAGGGTGGGGATGGCGTTTTGCTGCACATGGCGATTCCCTTGACGGCGGGCAGCATGAGCTTTCAGGGCACCAACTACCCCATGGCGGGTGCAGTGGTCACCATCGAGCTTGAACTGCGCCACATTCCACCGCAGCCTCCAGCGATCACCCCGGTGCCCCTACCAAGCCTGCTCCCCAGCGTGCACGATCTGGTGGTCAAACTAGCGTCAACCAGCCCGACTGAGCCGGTGGTCAGCGTTGTCAGCCTGACTGTGCCGCAAGACCCCGGCTTCATCCCCAAGGCACTGATGGCAGGCCTGCTGCAAACTTGGTTCAACGACAACCTGACTGCGTTCACCCATGTGTTCAACACCGTCACCCTGAACCGCATTGTGGACAAGGCTCAGTTCAAATGGCTGGCCCCCACGCACACCAGCTACGCGTTTGCGAATGGCGCAACCGACGACACCTGCATTTTTGGTGTGCTGTGCATGACCCAGGGCCGCCCAGACGGTGGCATTGCCTCGCAGTTGTCGCCCAACGCCATTCCCGCCGGTGCACGGGCAGGTTTTTTGATTTCGCAAAATCGGTTTTTGCAGGATATGGTGTTGCCCGCTTTGCCGTCGGCGTTTCCGGGCTCAAGCGCGGCGGATTTTGGAATGAACAAAGACAACAACGCCGTCATCAACCTGAACAACGTCAGCACCAAGTCGGTCGTCTGCGCGGGCATTCCGTACTACCCGGTGGTCACTTCGCTGAATATTTCGGTGGTGGGTGAGGAAATTGTGGTGTCTTCCATCACCCGTACCGACATTGCTTTGGGCACCTATTCAGAGGTGACGGTCACCAGCTTTCAGCGTCTCAAAGCCGCCACCAAACCTGACGGTTCGCAAACCCTGGTGTACGAGCAGTCGCGCCCGCCCATTCATCTTGCTTCCGTTAATTCCTTACCCGAAACTACCTGTGTTGAATAGGTAAGCGCTTTTTTATTCTTCTCAATACCAAAAGCGGTTACCACCACTTCAGACAGACTTTTTGCATCTGTCGCCATCGAAACATTAATTACCGATCTGTTATTGACGCTTATTGTTTGAAGTGCAAATCCTGTGAATGAAAAAACAACATTTGCTTTCTTATCCTTAATGTTAAGGCTGTATTTACCATTATCATCAGTAACGGTAGCCGCTGATGTACCCTGTACCATCACACTCACTCCTGTTAAGGGGGTTCCTTTTTCAGAAGAAGTGACGGTACCAGAAATAGTATTTACCTGTGCCTGTAATTTAACTACTGACACAAGCATTAAGCAAATAAAAAGAATCCGCTTTACTTTTAATTTTCTTTTCATCACAATTAGTTTTAATT
>JANPCR010000166.1:0-25182 GCA_031431035.1 Rhodoferax sp. | reverse complement strand
CCGTCAACAAAAGTTCGGCCAGGGTGGGCGTGCGCGTCAATGGACGGATGCCTTGCCAGCAGCGCGATGGCGCGGGCTAGCTCGTCCGGTGTGACGTCAATCCCCAGTGGTGCCAGCCGGGGGTGTTTGGTGAAATACGCTCCCACACCCACGCCCGCCACCGCCAAACCACCAGCCGCCAAAACCAGTCTTCGGGATAGTTTGGACATGATCAGCCCCTGTTTTAAAACCAAATCAAGATCGAGACGGCGAAAGGGAAGAACCCCTTTCATGCTTTCCAGTCACCCGACAGATCAAACGTCAATATTCCCCGCCCGCAGCGCATTGGTTTCAATAAAATCGCGCCGCGGCTCCACTTCGTCGCCCATCAGCATGGTGAAAACGCGATCCGCTTCAATGGCGTCGTCAATTTGCACGCGCAGCAAGCGCCGCACCGTCGGATCCATGGTGGTTTCCCACAGCTGCAAGGGGTTCATCTCGCCCAAACCTTTGTAGCGCTGGCGAGCGGTGCCGTTTTCTGCCTGGGTGATGAGCCAGGCCATGGCTTCGCGGAAGTCGCTGACTTTCTCTTCTTTTTGGCGCTCGCCCTCGCCGCGCATCACCTTAGCACCTTCGCCCAACAGGCCTTTGAAGGTGTTGGCCGCTTCTGCCAACGCCGCGTAGTCAGAGCCATGCACGAAGTCTTGCGTCAACACGCTGCTTTTCACGTTGCCGTGGTAGCGGCGGCTGATGCGCAAAATCGGCTTGTCGGTGCGCACGTCAAACTCGCCCGCCACTTCAGCATCAGGCAGTTTGGCTTGCAACGCGGCAGCTGACACCTCGGCATCAGGCACGGTGTCCAGGTTCAGCGCCACACCATCGGCGACCGAACGCAGGGCTTCAGCATCCATGAAATTTTTAAGGCGGGCAATCACTGCCTCGGCCAATTGGTGCTTTCGGGCCAGCTCGGACAAGGTGTCGCCATTCAAGGTCGTTCCATTGGGGCCGCCCGTGTGCACCGACGCATTGATCAACGCGATGCGCAGCAAAAAGCTGTCCAGCGCGCCGGCGTCTTTCAGGTACAACTCTTCTTTGCCCGCTTTGACTTTGTACAAAGGCGGCTGGGCAATGTAGATGTGACCCCGCTCCACCAGTTCTGGCATTTGACGGTAGAAAAACGTTAGCAGCAGCGTGCGAATGTGGGCCCCGTCCACGTCGGCATCGGTCATGATGATGATGCGGTGGTAGCGCAGCTTGGCCACGTTGAAGTCGTCATTACCCGTTGTACCGCCAGCTTTGCCAATGCCGGTACCCAGCGCAGTGATCAGCGTCAAAATCTCGTTGCTGGTCAGCAGCTTTTCGTAACGTGCTTTTTCAACGTTTAAAATTTTCCCGCGCAACGGCAAAATCGCCTGGAACTTGCGGTCGCGCCCTTGCTTGGCAGAGCCACCAGCGGAATCGCCCTCGACAATGTAAATCTCGCACATCGCAGGGTCTTTTTCTTGGCAGTCAGCCAATTTACCGGGCAGACCCATGCCGTCCAACACCCCTTTACGCCGAGTCATATCGCGCGCCTTGCGGGCAGCTTCGCGAGCGCGAGCGGCTTCAATGATCTTGCCAACAATGATCTTCGCGTCGTTCGGGCGCTCTTGCAGGTAATCAAACAGCAGCTTGGACACAATGTCTTCCACCGGGCCACGCACTTCGCTGCTCACCAACTTGTCTTTGGTTTGGCTGCTGAACTTGGGTTCGGGCACCTTCACGCTCAGCACGCAAGTCAAGCCTTCGCGCATATCATCGCCAGTGACTTCGACCTTGGCTTTTTTGGCCAACTCGCTGTCGTCAATGTACTTGTTGATCACCCGCGTCATGGCGGCGCGCAAGCCAGTCAGGTGGGTGCCGCCATCACGCTGCGGAATGTTGTTGGTGAAGCACAGCACTTGCTCGTTGTAGCCGCTGTTCCACTGCATGGCCACTTCCACGCCAATGTTGGTTTGCTGGTCGCTTTGGCGATCACCCGTTGCATGAAAAATATTGGGGTGCAACACGGTTTTGCCTTTGTTAATGAAATTCACAAAGCCTTTGACGCCACCGGCCCCGGCAAAATCGTCTTCTTTGCCAGTGCGCTCGTCTTTCAGGCGAATGCGCACGCCATTGTTCAAAAAGCTCAGTTCCCTCAGGCGTTTGCTCAAAATCTCGTAATGAAAATCGCTGTTTTGCTGAAAAATCTCTGTATCAGGCAGAAAGTGCACTTCAGTGCCACGCTTTTCAGTGTCGCCAATGACTTTCATAGGGGAGACTTCAACGCCATTCACGGTTTCAATGATGCGGTTTTGCACAAAGCCCTTGCTAAATTCCAGAGCATGAACTTTGCCATCGCGGCGAATTGTCAAGCGCAGCATTTTGGACAGCGCATTCACACAGCTCACCCCCACACCGTGCAAACCGCCAGAAACCTTGTAGCTGTTTTGATTGAACTTGCCGCCCGCGTGCAGCTCGGTCAGCGCGATTTCAGCCGCTGAGCGCTTGGGCTCGTGCTTGTCGTCCATCTTCAAGCCAGTGGGAATGCCCCGCCCGTTGTCCACCACACTGACTGAATTGTCGGAATGAATGGTGACCAAAATATCGTCGCAATGCCCAGCCAAAGACTCGTCAATTGAGTTGTCCACTACCTCAAACACCATGTGGTGCAAACCAGAGCCGTCCGAAGTGTCGCCAATGTACATACCTGGACGCTTGCGAACGGCTTCCAGGCCTTCCAGAATCTGAATCGAGCCTTCGCCATAGGCCTCGGTCGCGCCAGCCTGGTTGGTGTCAATCACGGGCTGAAAATTCGAGCTTTCCGCGGTTGATTCTCCTGTGTTGACACTGGCATTAGGATTTACCGGGGCTGGCACTGGCTTATTTTCGTCGGACATGGATTTCACTTTTCTCAAATTTTCAAACTCTTCAATGACTAAACCCCCAAAAATCGGGGGTTTGCGTCCTTTTGCGCTCTATTTTTCAACCGCGCTAAAGCCTCATAGGCATCACCACGTACTTGAAGGTGGTGTTCTCTGGGATGGTCAACAAGGCTGAACTGTTGGAGTCTGACAGTTCAATACGCACCATTTCCTGCGTCATGTTGGCCAAGGCATCGATCAGGTAAGTGACGTTGAAACCAACTTCGATGCTGTCGCCGCCATAGTCGATGTCCAGCTCGTCCACAGCCTCTTCTTGCTCTGCATTGTTGGACGCTACTTTCAAGGTGCCAGGGTCAATGTTCAAGCGAACGCCTTTGAACTTATCACTGGTCAAAATCGCGGTGCGCTGCAAAGACGCCAACAAGGCAACCCTGCCTAAGGTAATGATGTTTTTGTGATTTTTCGGAATCACCCGGTTGTAGTCTGGAAATTTACCTTCAACCAATTTGGTGACAAATTCCATACCTTCAAAACTGAACTTGGCCTGGTTATTGGCAAATTGCATTTCAATTGCACCGTCAGCGTTACTGAGCAAACGCTGCATCTCAATCACGGTTTTGCGCGGCAATATCACCTCTTGGCGAGGCACTTCAACATCAAGTGTGGCGGACGCAAACGCTAGGCGATGCCCATCAGTGGCAACCAAGCTCAATTGCTTGCCCTCAGCGACAAACAAAATGCCATTGAGGTAGTACCGAATGTCATGAACCGCCATGGCGAAAGACACCTGACTGAGCAAATCTTTTAACGTCTTTTGAGGAACGCTGAACACGGGTCCAAAATTAGCCGACTCCTGAACCAGCGGAAAGTCCTCTGCTGGCATGGTTTGAAGTGTGAATTTGCTTTTGCCACCTTTCAGAATAACTTTGGCGGCACTTGACTCCAGAGAAACCGTTTGATCGGCTGGCATGGTGCGCAAAATATCAATCAGTTTGCGAGCCCCTATGGTGGTGGTGAAGTCGCCACTGTCACCATCAAGCTGGGCCGAGGTGCGAATTTGAATTTCCAAATCACTCGTTGTCACCTGCAAATTTGCGCCAGCTTTTTTGATCAGCACATTGGCAAGAATTGGCAAGGTGTGGCGTCTTTCCACAATGCCCGCGACCGACTGTAAAACTGCGAGGACTTTGTCTTGTGTTGCCTTAAGGACGATCATGTCAACCTCTTCTTTATGTTCTTTAATTTAAGATAGTAGTAGTAGATAAGGGGCACACTTTTCTGTGAACAGGTGCATTTTCCCCTTTTTTATCAAGCACTTGGATGCTTTTGAATGCTGTGGACAGCTCTGCTTCGCTCTTGTACCTGTTTAATGAATAACTTTCACAATTGGCGCTTTCCTGTGGATAACTTTGCATTCCCATTGAAACTATCCCCAGACTTGTCCTTTTTGGTTTCAGGCAACTTAGATTGGCAATGTAAGTAAATGACCACTCGCGGGTCTTGGAACCTGCCATGGGCATTCTTTTCATTTTTACCCTTTTAGCGTCTGTTCAAGAACATGAAGCTGTTGGTTCAAATCAGCCATTTGCAAACGTTCTCCGCCAATTTTTCGAACCGCATGCAGCACCGTGGTGTGGTCACGGCCACCAAAAAGCTCGCCGATCTCTGGAAGGCTCTTTTGGGTCAACTCCTTGGCCAAGTACATCGCAATTTGCCGAGGCCGAGCAATGCTGGCAGGGCGCTTTTTCGAATACATGTCCGCAACTTTGATTTTGTAATAGTCGGCTACGGTTTTTTGAATGTTTTCAACCGAGATTTGGCGGTTTTGAATTGACAACAGATCGCGCAGCGCATCGCGAGCCAACTGAATAGAGATCTCTTTCAAATTGAATCTCGAGTAAGCCAGAATTTTGCGCAACGCGCCTTCCAGCTCTCTAACGTTGGAGCGCACATTTTTTGCAACAAAAAACGCCACCTCCTCCGGCATTTCAGTTCCCTCTGCCCGGGCTTTGTTGATCAGGATGGCGACCCGCATCTCTAGTTCAGGCGGCTCGATGGCAACCGTCAAGCCTGAATCAAATCGGGATACCAGCCGCTCGTGGATATCGGCCAACCCTTTGGGGTAAGTGTCGCTGGTCATCACAATATGCGACTTCTTGGCCAACAAGGCTTCAAATGCGTTGAAGAATTCTTCTTGTGTGCGCTCTTTGTTGGCAAAAAACTGCACGTCATCGATCAGCAGTAAGTCAAGCGAATGGTATCGGTCTTTGAATTCATCAAAAGTCTTCCTCTGGTAGGCTTTGACGACATCTGACACAAATTGTTCAGCATGAATGTACAGAATTTTGCTTTGGGGTTTGTCTTGTAGGAGCTTGTTACCCACGGCATGCATCAGATGGGTTTTGCCCAAACCGACGCCACCGTAAATGAACAAAGGGTTGTATAAATGCCCAGGAGTACCGGCTACATGCAATGCGGCGGCTCGGGCCATTCTGTTGGCCGATCCCTCGACTAGATTGTCAAATGTCAAGGCGGTGTTCAAGCGGTTTTTAGGGCCGCTCATAGCGCGCTCTTCACCTAATTCAGCGGGTTCTTCGGTTGAAATGGGATCAGCTCCCCGAGCCACAGGGTAAGCCTTTTGAGGAGCCTCTCTGGGAGCAAGCGCTAACTCCAAAAAAATTGATTGTCCATAGCTTTTTTCAAGCAAAGCAGCTATTCGACCGCTGTATTGAGCACGCACCCAGTCTAATTTAAAACGGTTCCCAACCAGAATAATGACTTTGGAAAAATCATCCAGCACAACGGCTGACAAAGGCTTGATCCAGGTGTTGTATTGCTGTTCTGGTAGCTCTTGAGCCAATTGGTCAACGCAAGACTGCCAAAGGGCATCTCCAGCGCTCAGCCCGGGGGACTCACCATGGGCTGTGCGTGTGTCATCACCGTGAGTCATGTGCGCGGGTCATGTGGAGTTGCGAAAAAGTCACGGTGGATGTCGCTGTGGATAGATCGAGTTTGGAGTCGGCTTGAGTGTAACTTATCACAAGCTTATCCACAATATGAGCTGTGTCTTGTCAGCTTGCAACCCACTATTCGAGAGCTTCTCACAAAAGTTCTTGTAAGGTGTTGCTGGAGTTGAATAAATTTGCGATAATGGAAGGCTAACCTGAATTTGGATATTGTTATGAAACGTACTTACCAGCCCTCAAAAATTCGCCGCGCCCGTACCCATGGGTTTTTAGTTCGCATGAAAACCCGCGGCGGGCGCGCTGTGATCAATGCTCGCCGCGCGAAAGGCCGCAAGCGCTTGGCTGTTTAAGCTGGGGCTTTTAAGGTTTGGTTGTTTGAGCTTGAATCGCTGACGTGTTGGCTGTCTGAACCTTGGTCAATTAAGAATTGATCAAACCTGACCGATCAATGGATTTTGGACAGATTGCTGCAGCAGATTTAAGATGTTCAAGCGTTTGACGATAGTTGCCAAAACTGATTCGAGAGAGCCTACTTGAATCGCTTCAGTAGCAAGAGGAGGAAGACGCGCAGGGTGTGAGCAAGACAAATTAACGAGTTTGCAGGCCGTTAGAAAGTCGTTTAGCACTTTTTGCGCTGAAGTTGTACGCCAAGCAGAAGGATGGAAATCCTTGTTTGGTGGTCAATGCGCCCCATGTCATATCCCATGCGGGACTTTTTGTGCGATCACTTGTTTACGTCAACAGGCCGCCACGGCTTTCCAAATCGTGCAAAGACTCAGAACGCGAAGTCAGTTTCAGGCAGTTTTAAATGGAACAACAGTCGCAAGAACAGCGCACTTTGCATTGCACAAGATAGCAGTTCATGAAGGCGACGACCTACAAGACCAGCATCCTCAAAAAAACAACCTCCCCTTGGCCCGCTTACTTGATGACCACGCGAAAGTTGTTCAAAAAACAATCGGTACGGGGATGACCATGTTTTCTGGAGATGACGCTTGGATTGGTGCTTTGGTGCCCAAACGCTGGGCTAAAAGGGCCGTCACTCGCAATGCAATCAAACGTCAGATCTACAGCGTGAGCGCTGCGACGGAGTCCTTGGTGGGATCGGCCGCGTATGTGGTGCGATTGCGTAACCAATTCGATAAAAAACAGTTTCCCAGTGCCAGTTCGGGGGCACTCAAGGAGCTTGTGTCACAAGAGCTTGTCTCACTGTTTGATAAAAATCAAGGGGTTCGGCTGGCGCGGGCAACCCTTGGTGGTGCCGCTACAGGCTCGCAATGAACTTGATCAAGAAGTTTCTTATCGCGCTCGTCAAGGGCTATCGGTTGCTGCTCAGTCCTTGGTTGGGTTCCGCTTGCAGATTCGAGCCCACCTGCTCTTTGTACTCAATTACTGCACTGGAACGCCATGGTGCTGCTGCAGGCACTTTTTTAACCGTGGCGCGCCTAGCCCGCTGCCACCCGTGGTGCGCAGGTGGCCCTGACCCTGTGCCAGCTCAGCGACCCAAATTGTTTTCCAGTTTGCTTTCCCCTTCTTCTCAAAAGACACCTTCATGAACGATATTCGGCGCACCATTCTTTGGGTGATATTTGGCTTTTCGATGGTCTTGCTGTGGGACCAATGGCAGGTTTACAACGGAAATAAGGGAACATTTTCCCCAGGGCCAGCCAAGGTATCGAGCACGGCCACCCCAGTAGCCACGCCGTCGTCAGGTGTCCCAGTGCCCAGCATGGTTTCCTCGACTGCCGTCGCACCAAACAGTCAAGTGCCCGGCCAAGGAGCCGCACAGCCTGCTGTTGCACCCAATACGACTGCGACTGCGGAACCAGGGCAAGCCGCTTTGGCAATCAAGCGTGAGCGCCTGTCAATTAGCACCGATCTTTTGAAGGTGACTTTTGACACAGAAGGGGGCTCTATTGTTCAAACCGAGTTTTTGAAGCAAGTGGACATGGCCGACAAGTCCAAGGGCTTCGTTTTGTTGGACGAGAGCAAAGAACGGACTTACTTGGCTCAAAGTGGCCTGATTGCCGGGCCCGCTGGTGGTGTTTTCCCAACCCATAAAACGTTGATGACAGCACTTCCTGGCGATCGCACCTTACCTAACGGAAGCAATGAGTTGCTTGTCAAGTTTGAGTCGCCCGAGCAAAACGGCGTCAAACTCGTGAAAAGCTACACCTTCACCAGGGGCAATTACGCGGTTTTGGTCAAACATGAAGTTGTGAACAATGGCGCGGTTGCCGTTGCGCCCCAGGTGTATCTGCAACTGGTCCGAGACGGAAACAAACCACCCGGGGAGTCATCTTTCTACTCGACTTTCACAGGCCCCGCGGTTTACACCGAAGCGCAAAAGTACCAAAAAGTAGAGTTCACTGACATTGAAAAAAACAAGGTCGAAATTGAAAAGCAAGCAACCAACGGCTACATCGCCATGGTGCAACATTACTTTGCAAGCGCATGGCTTTTGGGCGATGGCATCAAACGTGATTTGTTCATGCGCAAAGTCGATACCAACCTGTACGCGGTTGGCATGATTACACCCATGGACGCCATTGCCCCTGGTGCCAGCAAGGTGCTTGAAGCCAAATTTTTTGCTGGACCTCAGGAAGAAAAAGCACTTGAGGGCTTGGCCCTTGGGTTGGAATTGGTCAAAGACTACGGTTGGTTGACAGTTTTGGCTAAACCGCTTTATTGGTTGCTGGACAAACTACACGGCTTCATTGGCAACTGGGGTTGGTCCATTGTGGCCTTGGTGGTGCTTTTGAAAATCGCCTTTTATTGGCTCAACGCCAAAGCCTATTCCAGCATGGCCAAAATGAAGGCCATCAACCCCAAAATTACTGAAATGCGCGAACGGCTGAAGGACAACCCTCAACAAATGCAGCAGGAAATGATGCGGATCTACCGGGAAGAAAAAGTTAACCCGATGGGAGGCTGCTTTCCCATCATGGTGCAAATACCAGTATTCATCGCTTTGTATTGGGTTTTGCTGTCCAGTGTTGAAATGCGCAATGCGCCTTGGGCGCTGTGGATTCATGACTTGTCGATTCCCGACCCGTTTTACGTGCTCCCGCTTGTCATGACCGCGACCACCATGCTTCAAACGGCGCTGAACCCCGCCCCGCCAGACCCTATGCAAGCCAAGCTGATGTGGTTCATGCCGTTGGCGTTTTCGGTCATGTTCTTTTTCTTCCCAGCGGGCTTGGTGCTGTATTGGATCACCAACAATATTTTGTCGATTGCGCAGCAATGGATCATTAACACCCGGATGGGTGTGCCGCCGCAGTTCAATTTGCCCAAGTTCAAGTAGGCTGTTAGAGGGTTTGGGTCGTGTTGCCACGGCATCAAGACACAGTTGTTGCCATTGCCACGGCGCCCGGGCGCGGTGGCGTGGGCATTGTCAGGGTGTCCGGCCCGACCGTGGTGCCCTTGATCCATGCGCTTTTTGCGCGACAGCTCAAAGCCCGTGAAGCCACCTACCTGGCCTTCAATTCGGTCGATGGAGCCTTGATCGACCAGGGTCTGGCAATTCACTTCCCCACACCGAACTCTTATACAGGCGAAGATGTTTTGGAACTACAGGCGCACGGGGGCCCGGTGGTTTTGCAAATGCTGTTGGCGCGGGTTTTGCAAATTGGGTTGGCCGTCGATCCCGCCAGTGCCAAGCCCTTGGTGGATGGCCTGCGGCTGGCACAGCCGGGCGAATTCACCCAGCGAGCGTTTTTGAATGGGAAAATCGATCTGGCGCAAGCGGAGTCGATTGCTGATCTGATAGATGCCAGCACCGAAGCTGCTGCGCGCAGTGCGGGGCGCTCACTTTCGGGTGAATTCTCCAAAGACATTGGGGTGCTGCGAGACGCATTGATCCATCTGCGCATGCTGGTCGAGGCAACGCTCGACTTCCCTGAGGAAGAAATTGACTTCCTTCAAAAAGCCGATGCCAGCGGCCAACTGGTCAAGCTGGAACTCTTGCTCGTCCGAGTCATGCAGCGAAGCCGACAGGGGGCACTGTTGCGAGAAGGCATCAAAGTTGTGATTGCCGGACAGCCCAATGCAGGCAAGTCGTCGTTGCTGAATGCGCTGGCGGGGGCCGAACTGGCGATCGTCACACCGATCGCGGGCACGACCCGCGACAAGGTGGAGCAAACGATTCAAATACAAGGTGTTCCGGTTCATGTGGTGGACACCGCAGGGCTCAGAGACAGTGTTGACTTGGTCGAAAAACTGGGGATCGAACGAACTTGGGCTGAAATTAGCGCGGCTGACGCAGTGGTGTTTTTGCACGACCTCACCCATCAGGCCAACGCCGCCTACGCGCTGGCTGACCAGGTGATCTTGCACACGCTCAACCAGAAATTGACGCGGGCTGTGCCGGTGATCGATGTCTGGAACAAACTGGACGTTCAGGCACAGGGTGATATTTCAAGTGTTTCCCAAGCCGATTCCGGCGATTCCATTGCTGCGCCAAAGCCCCCATTGACCAGCGGTACGCCGATGCCACAGATTTGCCTGTCTGCCAAAACGGGCGAGGGCCTTGACGCTTTGCGGGCGAAACTGCTAGAAATTGCAGGCTGGCAAGCGGGATCTGAAGGCACCTACATGGCACGAGCCAGGCACGTACAAGCGCTCAGCCGGGTTCAAGAGCATTTGACAGAGGCCAGGTTGCGATTGGCCCAAAAGTCGCAGGCGCTTGACCTTTTGGCTGAGGAGCTGCGTTTGGGCCAGCTCGCGCTGGATGAAATCACCGGCGAGTTCACGTCAGACGACTTGCTTGGGGTGATCTTCTCCAGTTTCTGCATTGGCAAATGAGTCTGCGGTTCTGAGGCTAAGCCAGAAAAGCAGCCCAAAACCCGCCATTTGTCAGTTGCAAGCGACGCCATTTAAAGGTATTGTCAGCAAACTATGAACGCAATATTTCAGCCAAGCAGCACAACCCCCGGGCATAACGTCAAAGGCCTGATTGATGCGGTTGCGCACAACACGGTTGAGGATTCGCTGGCCAAATCACTCACGCCTATGCAGTGGGAGGCCATGGCACCGTTCCTGCAGCCCTTTGCATTGGCTCAAAGCCAAATGCTGATTGCCCAAGGTTCCATGGACAGAACACTCTATTTCCTAGAGTCGGGCAGCCTGAGCGTTCATTATGAAGACGAGGCGGGCCGCGTTCACCTGGCCATTGTGCAAGCGGGCAACGCTGTGGGTGAAGGCGGGTTTTTCTCGCAGATGCCACGCAATGCAACCGTTCAGGCGGTTGACAATTGCAAGCTCTGGAACTTGACGTATTTGCGTTTTGTTGACATGTCGCAAAAGCTTCCCCGAGTGGCTTTGGCTTTGTCTTTGGCACTGGGCGCGATTATTTCCAAACGCATGGTGGATCGTCGAAAACGAATTTCTGTTACATAAATAAGACTGCGCGCCCCGTACACTTGATTTAATTGATTTCTCTTCAACCTTTTTTATCGGGGCATCACTGCCACGTGATTTCGCAAGTCTGCCATGTCATTATTCAGTTGGTTTAGCAAAAAAGAACCCGTCAAGCCAACCCGGCAGGCTCGGTCGCAAAGCTTAGTTTCGGAAAGCGCAAGCTCCCATGCGGTGAATGACCTGGCGGTGACGCGCAGGGCCGAGCGCGTCGAACGGCGCGAGCAACTTTACGCCGTCATGCGCGACGGCATGACGCGGGCAGGCGTGTTGTCGTCAGCTTACAAATTCAAGGTTTTATCCCTGGATTCGCGTGGGGGCAACTACCTGATCATGGTGGACTTGTCCAGCCAGGCCTCAATTGACTCGCAGCGCATGTCTGAAATTGAAGCCCTGATTGCCCAAAACTCCAAAACACGCCATGAAATTCTGGTGGCGGCAGTTTACTGGCGTCTGAGCGACCATGTGACCGCCGGGTTGACGCCCAAAGCGCCCACGCAATCAGCGCTTCATGCTCGCGCGCCAGTCGCGCCTGCGCAGGCTGCGCCTCACCATGAAGCGGTGGATGTGAATGAAATGCTGGCCTTCAAAAACGCGTTTGCGTCAGGCGCGATTGATGTCCCGTTGTCTGCTTCGGGTGAAATTTTGAAAACCAAACGCCGCAATCCGGCACCGCAGCCGCAATTTGAAAATACGGAAGTGCTGGACGGTGAAGAGCGTTCGCCCTTGAGTGGCACCCAGTACGGCGAGTTGAACTGAGCCTGTCAGGCGGCCTAAGTTTTGCAAAGGACTGTGGGATTCGGTTCGCAGTTACCTCGTCCGCACACAGGGCGTCATGAGGTGCCTCAATTTGCCCCAGAATGCCCTGACGTGCCGCAGTGTGCCTTAGGGGGCTTTAGCCGACCTCAATGCCCCGCAAAGTCAATCAGTGTGAACAATTTCAGGCCACTTTGACGCAGTTTGTCTGACCCACCGAGTTCAGGCAAATCAACAATGGCAGCGCCTTCCATCACGGTGGCGCCGAGTTTCTCAAGCAGCTTTTTGCCCGCCATCATGGTGCCGCCAGTGGCGATTAAATCGTCGATCAACAAGACTTTTTGCCCCGGCTTGACGGCATCAGTGTGCAGCTCAACGGTTGCGCTGCCGTACTCAAGCTCATAGGTTTCCTCGACCGTCGTGAACGGTAATTTGCCCTTTTTTCGAATTGGCACAAACCCCACGTTGAGCTCATAGGCCACGACGGCACCAAGAATGAAGCCCCGTGCGTCCAGCCCGGCCACCACGTCAGGGCGCATTGCATCGTCCATATAGCGGTGCACAAACGCGTCAATCAACACCCTGAATACTTTGGCGTTTTGCAGCAGCGGCGTGATGTCCCGAAACTGCACACCCGGGGCTGGCCAATTGGGCACAGTTCGGATGTTGTCGCGCAAATATTGGTTGACGCTCAGGTTTTGCATGGCTTGCTTTGATTGCACTCAGGTGAATGGGAATGGGCCATCACGACCCCTTGAGAAACAGCTTTTCAGCGATGGCCAGCGTCTCTGCTTTGCCTGACAGCACCAGTGTATCGCCGCCTTCCAGAGCCGTGTCCTCAGCAGGCGTCATGACTTGGCCACTGCTTCTGCGCAGGCTGACAATTCGAAACCCCACAACGGGCAGTTTGAGTTGCGAAATTGGTTTGCCCACAGACCGGGCACCCACGGGCAGCGTCAGGGTGGAGAGGCGCTCTTGGTCAATTTCTTCCAGCGAATCGTCGTCGGCACCATGAAAGTAGCCGCGCAGCAAGTTGTAGCGGGCATCGCGCTGGTCTTGAACGATGCGAATCACCCGGCGCATCGGCACACCCACCAGCGCCAGGGCGTGGCTGGCCAGCATCAGCGAGCCTTCGATAGCTTCAGGCACGACCTCGGTCGCCCCAGCCGCTTGCAAGGCCTCCAGGTCGTGGTCGTCTTGTGTGCGCACGATCACGGGTACCTGGGGCGCATGTCCGCGAATGTTGGCCAGCACCTTCAGGGCGCCGGGCACTTCCAGGTAGGTGATCACCACGGCGCTGGCTCGGGCCAGCCCTGCGGCCATCAGCGCTTGCAGCCGGGAGGCGTCGCCAAACACCACCGAGTCGCCTGCCGCTGCGGCTTGGCGCACCCGGTCCGGGTCCAGGTCCAGCGCCATGTAGGGGATGTTTTCGGCGTCCAGCATGCGGGCCAGGTTTTGGCCGCAACGCCCATAGCCACAAATGATCACATGCTTGTTGGCGTTGATGGATTTGCGGGCGATGTGGGTCATCTGCAAAGACTGTTGCAGCCATTCGCCACTGACCAGTTTCATCACGATTTTGTTGCTGTACATGAGGATGAAGGGCGTCGCCAGCATCGACAGCACCATGCTGGCCAAAATCGGGTTCAGCAGCGCAGGCGGCACCAATTTGTTCGCTTGGGCCAAGGTCAACAACACAAATCCAAACTCACCGGCCTGTGCCAAATACAGCCCCGTGCGCACAGAGACACCCGCTGTCGCGCCAAACCCTCGCGCCAGCAGCGCCACCAGAGTGGCTTTGAACAAAACTGGCAGGGTGACCAACAGCAGCACCATGGGCCACCGCTCCAGCACCAACCGCCAGTCCAGCAACATGCCAATGCTGATGAAAAACAGCCCCAACAGCACATCATGAAACGGGCGAATGTCCGTTTCGACCTGGTGCTTGTATTCAGTCTCTGAAATCAGCATGCCGGCAATAAAAGCCCCCAGCGCCAGACTTAACCCGGCAAGCTCTGTGAGCCAAGCCAGGCCCAATGTGACCAACAGCAGGTTCAGCACAAACAGCTCTTCACTTTTGCGCCGCGCCACAATCGTCAGCCACCAGCGCATGACCCGCTGCCCGCCGACCAACAGCACAGTGATAAGCACCACCGCCTTGAAACCGGCCAAGGCCAGCGCCATGAAGAGGTCTTCACCTGTCGCGCCTAAGGCAGGAATCAAAACCAGCAAAGGCACCACGGCCAAATCCTGAAACAGCAAAACACCCATCACGCGTTTGCCGTGCTCCGACTCCATCTCCAGCCGTTCGGACATCAGCTTGACGACAATCGCCGTGCTGCTCATCGACACCGCACTGGACAGCGCCAGCGCGGTTTGCCAGCTCATGCCCCACTGCTGCGGCACCAGCTCGGCCAGTGTCAAGGAAGCCGCCATGGACACCAAGATGGTGAGCACGACCTGCGACATTCCCAACCCAAACACGTGCTTGCGCATGGCGCGCAGCTTGGGCAAATTGAATTCCAGCCCAATCACGAACATTAAAAAAACCACGCCAAATTCGCCCAAATGCCGCACGGCCACCGAGTTTTCAGTCAACGCCAAGGCATTGGGGCCAATCACCACGCCAACTGCCAAATAGCCCAGCATAGGCGGCAGCTTGAGCGAACGGCAGGCCACCACGCCCAGCACTGCGGCAAGCAGGTACAGCAGCGTGAGTTCAAGGGCATTCATAACTGCATCCTAGCAAGGAAAGCTGGCGCGAGGCCGTTACCCAAAGTGATATCACCGGTGATATGACTACGTGGCAAAAGTGATGATTTTGTCAAAATATTGATCAAATATGCCTCTAGCTCGCGAGCTATATCAATAGTTTGCTATATATATTATAGCACATAGCCGCCATGGCCAAAATTTGCCGAAACACCAGCGATTGAATCCCGCGTCTATAAAATACGCCGATGCAATCTCTCTCCTCGTCGGCTAATCCGTCAACCCAGTTGCGTGCCGTTCAATTGGCGAAAGACACGTTTGACATTGAGGCACAGGCCATTTTGGGGCTCAAAGACAAGATTGGCGTGGCATTTGGCCAATCAGTTGACATGATGCTGGCTGTCAAAGGGCGGGTGGTGGTGATGGGCATGGGCAAAAGCGGCCATATTGGCCGAAAAATGGCCGCCACCCTGGCGTCCACGGGCACTCCAGCCATGTTCGTTCACCCGGCCGAAGCCAGCCACGGCGATTTAGGCATGATCAAGCCGACCGACCTGGTGTTGGCCATTTCAAACAGCGGCGAATCGGTCGAACTGATGGTGATATTGCCGGTGCTTAAACGCCTTGGCATTCCCTTGATCGCCATGACCGGGGGTGCCCAGTCCACTCTGGCCAAATACGCCGACCTGACGCTGGACACCAGCGTCGACAAAGAGGCCTGCCCGCTCAATTTGGCCCCTACCGCCAGCACGACGGCCCAACTGGCCATGGGCGATGCTCTGGCTGTTGCCCTGCTGGACGCGCGCGGTTTCAAAGCCGAAGACTTCGCCCGCTCGCACCCGGGTGGGGCATTGGGGCGCAAATTGCTTACGCACGTGAGCGACGTGATGCGCACTGGCGCCGATGTGCCCCAGGTCGCAGCGTCTGCCAGCTTCAGTGAATTGATGCGTGAAATGAGCGCCAAAGGCCTGGGTGCCACCGCTGTGGTCGATGCCGACCGGCGAGTGATTGGCATCTTCACCGACGGCGATTTGCGGCGACTGGTCGAAAAAGGGCTAGATTTGCGCACCAGCACCGCCCACCAGGTGATGCACGCAGGCCCCAAAACCATTTTTAAAAATGCCTTGGCCGTTGAAGCTGCTGAGCTGATGGAGCAAAACCGCATCACCAGCGTGCTGGTGGTTGATGACAACGGCATGTTGTGCGGCGCCTTGAACACCAACGACCTGATGCGGTCTAAAGTCATTTGATTCGCATGACCCCCGTACTCAATTTCCCGGCCGAACTTCTGCTCAAAGCGCAAGGCGTGCGGGTGGCTTTTTTTGATGTGGATGGCGTGCTGACCGATGGCGGCTTGTATTTTTCTGAAGGCGGTGAAACCCTCAAATGCTTCAACACCCTGGACGGCCATGGCTTAAAACTGTTGCAACGCGCGGGCATCACCCCGGTGGTGATCACCGGGCGAGATTCTGCGCCCCTGCGAGTTCGCTTGGCGGCCTTGGGTCTGCAACACGCTCACTTCGGCTGCGAAGACAAACGCCCAGCAGCCGAGCAAAGCCTGAAGGAGCTTGGTTTGGAGTGGGCGCAAGCAGCGGCCATAGGCGACGATTGGCCCGATTTGGCCGTGATGACGCGCTCTGCCTTTGCCTGTGCGCCGCCCCAAGCGCACGCTGAGGTCAAGGCCCGCGCCCACTATGTGACCCAAGCCTCAGGCGGCGCGGGCTGCGCGCGCGAGTTTTGCGATGTGCTGCTGGTCGCCAATGGCCACTACGCGCGCCTGTTCAAGGAATCACTGGCATGAGCGCCTTGCTGGACACGATTCGCGCTTTTCGTTCTGTGTGGGATCGGGCATCGCTGTACCTGCCGGTTATTTTGATGGGCGTGCTGGCCCTGGGCACTTACTGGCTGGTTCGCAGCACGCCGGTTTTCACCGCGCCAGACGTGCCGCGTGCCCCCACGCACGAGCCGGATTACTTCATGAAGCAGTTCACCGTCAAAACCTTTGACACCCAGGGCCACCTGAAAAGCGAAGTCTCGGGTGAACAGGCTAAACATTACCCGGACACCGACACGCTGGAGATCGACACCGCCCGCATTCGCTCCATCAACGTCAAGGGCCAATTGACCGTGGCAACTGCCAACAGCGCCTTAAGCAATGCCGATGGGTCTGAAGTGCAACTGTCTGGCAACGCCCGTGTGGTGCGCGAGGCCGTGGCGGGCCAAAATGGCACGCCGCGAATGGAGTTCAAAGGTGAATTTCTCCATGCCTTCATGAAAACCGAGCAAATCAAATCCAACAAACCCGTTCAACTCACACGCGGGGCCGACCAATTTACCGCTGACGCCATGGAATACGACAATATCAATCAGGTGATTGAGTTGCGCGGGCGAGTCAAAGGCAGTTTGGTGTCCACGCCAGCGCCGTGAGCAGATTTCGCCCAACCCAAAGCGCAAGCAACAATGACCCCACTGGTATTTATCTCAGGTGCGTCCAGCGGGTTGGGCCAGGCCCTCGCTTGGCGCTACTACCAAGCGGGCTATTCACTTGCGTTGACAGCGCGGCGTACGGAAGAAATCGAAAACTGGGCGGTGCGGCGCGGGCTGGAGGCCAGCCGGTTTGCCATTTACCCCGCTGACGTCGGCCAAATTGACAGCATCGTGGCTGCTGGCAAAGCCTGCTTAGCCGCGCAGGGCGTGCCCGATGTGGTGATTGCCTGCGCAGGCTTGAGCGTGGGTGTCGACACGGGCGAATACGACGACTTGGCCGTCATGGCCCAAACTTTTGCCGTTAACAATATGGGAACAGCCGCGACGTTTCACCCGTTTTTGGCCGCCATGAAGCTCCGAAAATCGGGCGCCTTGGTGGGCATTGGCAGCGTCAATGGCGTGCGAGGCTTTGCCGGACACGGGGCCAATTGTCCCAGCAAGTCCGCCATGATCACCTACTGTGAATGCCTGCGGCTTGAGCTCAAAGCGACGGGTGTCAAAGTGGTCACGCTTTGCCCTGGCTACATTGCTACACCCCTCACGCAACAAAACCAGTTTTCAATGCCGTTTTTGATGCAGCCCGAAGAGTTCGCTGACAAGGCGTTTCAAACTATTCAGGCCGGCACCAGTTACCGTGTCATTCCTTGGCAAATGGGAATTGTGGCCAAGTTCCTGCGTTTGTTGCCCAATTGGGCTTTTGACCGGGCATTTGCCGGACGGGCCAGAAAAGCTAGAAAGCCAAGCCAAAGCTAGGCTAGGCTACTTTAAGCTCGGGCAACAAAAAAGGGACCGTGAGGTCCCTTTTTATTCAGCAAAATGGCACTGCTGCCATTGTTGTGAAGTGATGTGCTTAGTAGCTGCTGCGGCCACCGCCACCGCCGCCGTAACCACCGCCACCGCCGCTGCGGCTTCCACCGCCGCCGCCGCCGCCGTAACCACCACCGCCGCCACCGCCGCTACGGCCAGCACCGCCGCCGTAACCGCCGCCGCCGCCGCCAGCACCACCGCCGAAGCCGCCGCCACCGCTGCGCGGTGCACGTGGCTCCATGGGGCGAGCTTCGTTCACGACGAGACCGCGTCCACCATATTGTTGGCCATTCATGCCGTTGATGGCAGCTTGTGCCTCAGCGTCGCTGCCCATTTCCACAAAGCCGAAGCCTTTGGAGCGGCCAGTGTCACGTTCCATCATGACTTTGGCGCTGGAAACGGTACCGTGAGCTGCGAATGCCTGTTGCAGGTCTTCGTCACGGAAAGAATAAGGCAAATTGCCTACGTAAAGTTTGTTGCCCATGAAAGGACTCCTCAAAATAACTCAAAACGCGATTTAGTCCGATCACCACTCAACCTACTATCAACAACAAACTTGTCAAGACTTCAAGCAGACGGGAAACTGACTAGGCACCGCAAAAAAGTACACCAATTGCTTGGACGTACCCTATCATTATGCGCCAAGTCCGAAAAAAATCAAACTTTTTGTGATTTCTTAGCGCGAAAACAGACATTTTCAACAAAATTCTGTTACAGCCAAGCGATTTTTTTCCTTGGGCTTAAGCCTTCGGGCAGCGTTTTCACAGGCACCGTCAAGCATTGTGGCAAGTGCCCGCCTTAGGACGATTCCTACGCCCAAATCAGACGATGCCGATGGTGCTGGCACTGAAGCTTAGCCACATTAGATGCATGGTCATGCAAACCCTTCCCATCAGAGTCTTTTTGGTTGACGACGCGTTTTTAGTGCGCGATCGAGTAGCCCAAATGCTGCGCGACCGGGCGATGGACGTGGTGGGGCAAGCCCAGTCACCCAAAGAAGCGATTGCGTGCATTTTGGCGACCCGGCCCGATGTGGTGGTACTCGACATTCAACTTGAAGGCGGCACCGGCCTGGATGTCATTCGCGGGGTACGTTCAACGCTGCCGAAGGTGATTTTTGTGATTTTCAGCAACAACTCGGGGCCGGCTTATCAAAAGCTTTACCGCATGGAAGGGGCTGTGCGCTTTTTGGACAAAAACGCCGAGTTTGACCAGCTCTCTGCCGTGATAGAGCAGGTCGCCCGGTCAACCCATCAATCCTCCACCCCTTCGATTCTTCAAAACGACGTTTCAGGAAATCCCAATGAATAACACCACCGCCTTCACGACTTTGAACGAACTGCCCAGGAAAAACACGGGCCAGAGGGGCTTTGGCGCCCTGCACCCGCTGCGGCCAGTCGCCTTCAAACCGTTGGTTCGAATTCAACCCCCAGCCACTCAGCCGTCTACATTGCTGCGCTCACCGCTTTTACCACCCTCCAACCAGATCGCGCCCAAAGCTGCTCCCCTGCCGTCCAATTGCTCGAATTGTCATTTGCGCGAGCTTTGCCTGCCCTGCGGCATGACCGGGGCAGAGCTGAACCGGCTGGACGACCTGCACTTGGCAAGACGCCGCGTTAAAGCGGGTAATTTGCTGTATCGGCAGGGTGATCCGTTTCAGTTTGTCTATGCCGTGCGCGGTGGCACTCTCAAGTCCAGCCTGATGCTGGCCGATGGGCGCGAGCAGGTCAGCGGCTTTCACATGAGTGGCGAGCAATTGGGCCTGGATGGCGTCGCCATAGGCCGCCACGGCACCACGGTCACGGCGTTGGAAGACACCGAGGTTTGCGCCATTCCTTACGCAAATTTGGCCAGAATGACCACGTCAGCCACAAGCACCGAGCCCCTGGTTAGCCGTTTGATGAGCCAGGAAATCATGCGCGAGCACAGCCTGGTGCTGCTGCTGGGCAGCATGAACGCGGAGGAGCGGCTGGCCACCTTTTTGCTGAATCTCGCAGGAAGGCTCAAAGCGCGCGGTTATTCGGGCAGTGACTTCAACCTGCGCATGACTCGGGCCGAAATTGGCAGCCACTTGGGTCTGAAGCTCGAAACCGTCAGCCGCTTGTTCTCGGCATTTCAGAAGTCGATGCTGCTGCAAGTCGACAAACGCCACATTCAGATTTTGAACACCGATGGCTTGACGCGAATTCTTGGCATGCGCTTGCACTAGCCCGGACTCATTTGAACCAACCTGCAGTCAGCATGAAATACAAGGACTATTACGCAACCTTAGGCGTGGCGCGAGACGCTGACCTGGGGCAAATTAAAAAAGCTTACCGTCAATTGGCGCGTCAGCATCACCCGGACATGTCTAAGGCACCCGAAGCCGAGGCGCGGTTCAAGGACGCTGCCGAAGCCTACGCCACGCTCAAAGATCTGCAAAAGCGGGCTGCCTATGACGAACTTGGCCGACACCCACCGGGTGAAGAATTTGCGCCCCCCCCGCAGTGGCGCAATGAAGCTTCGACGCCAGGTTTCGATAGGGATGACCTGGATTTAGCGGATTTTCTGGCTGCTATGGGCCGGGGTCAGCGGGGTGCCAAACGCGCACCAGTTGCGTCGGTTGGACGTGACTTTGAAACCTCGGTTCACATCAATTTGCGCGATGCCCACCATGGCACAACGTTGAACTTGGACTTGACCGACCCAGACGGCGACAAAACTCTGCAAGTCACACTGCCGCCTGGCGTGCTGGAAGGGCAAAAAATCAGGCTGCGGGGTCGGGGCGGCAAGGGGTCGCATGGCGGTGCCAATGGCGACATTTACCTGCATGTTCACTTGCTGCCAGACCCGGTCTTTCGGGTGGATCGGCATGACCTGTACTTTGACCTGGCGCTGACCCCATGGGAGGCCGCGTTAGGTGCCCAAGTGCAGGTCAGTACGCTGGACTCGCAGGTCATGCTGACCGTCCCGGCCTTAACCCGCTCTGGCCGCAAGTTGCGACTGCGTGGGCGCGGCCTTGCCAAGGACCGTGATGCTGCGGCTGAGCGCGGGGACTTGTACGCCGTTGTTCATATCGACATGCCCGCCACACTGTCTGATCGAGAGCGGGCGCTTTACCAGGAGCTGGCCAGTGTTTCCAGCTTCAACCCGCGTGCCAGTGCACTCCGTGCCACCCAGGAGAAACCCCATGAATCCACCCCTGCTTGACGTGACTTGGGCTGCGTCTTCCGAGTCCGTGACGCTGTCCGACCTGTCTGAAGTTTGCGGCCTGAGCCGGGCGGAACTGGACGAACTGATCGACTACGGTGCGCTGGCCCCGCTGCAAATGGACCAATCCATTCACCGCTTCAGCGCGCAGTGGGTGTCGCCCCTGCGAACGGCTGGTAAGTTGCGCCGCGACTACGACCTGGAGCTCTTCAGCGTGGCGGTTCTGGTGGGTTACCTGAATCAAATTGACGTTTTGCAAAATGAGCTGCGATCGCTTCGTGCCCAATTGCCCAACCTGTCGCCGTCAGGCACGCAGTCCCACCCCAATGGCGATTCCAACTTCGATACCGATCCCTATTCGCAGGTCAGCCCGCGCGAGAGGCCCTAGCCCATGTGTTTTTCCGCCACAGCAAGTTTCACGGCAAGCGCGGTGTTGCTCGTCATCGGGGTGGTGGCGGTTCGGTCGGCCCGCCAGCCAAACGAATGGCCATTTGCCGCCATTCCCCTTTTGTTCGCCCTGCAGCAATTCAGCGAAGGCATCATTTGGCTGACTTTTCAGGCAGAGGGGCCTTTGGTAAATTCCGCCAACATCGCGATGACCTACGCCTACACGTTTTTCTCGCATGTGCTGTGGCCCATGTACGTGCCGGTGGCCGTGTGGCTGATTGAGCCCGATGCCCCAAGGCGGCGCACGCTGGCTGTATTTGCCATTGCCGGGGCGGTGGTGGGCTTGTTTTTGTTGGGTGTCATGTTCAGCTTTCCGGTGACTTCCCGTCCGACCGAACACCATGTTGAATATGTTTTGCCGCATTTCTTTGGCGCAGCCACCATGACGCTTTACATGATGGCCAGCAGCGTCAGCCTGATTTTGTCGACCCACAGAACTGTCAAGATTTTTGGCGTGCTGGCGGTATTGTCTTTTATTGTGGCCTATGCCTTTTATGCCACGTGGTTCATCTCGGTCTGGTGCTTTTTTGCCGGACTCATGAGTGGCGTGGTGGTGTTTCACTTCTACTCAAGCCCACGGCGGGCCTATTCACTTAGAACATGAATTGGGTTGCCACAAGGGCGCGGTTAGCGTGAGTGAGTTACCAAATACACCGATTTGCAGCCCTGCCAATTGCTATATTAATAATAGCAAACTATGTATATTATGCGAGAGCTAGAGGCCCTTTTTGTTCGCATTTTGACAAAAACGCCGCAAAAATCCCATTTTTACCACAATTGTGGTAAAAATGGGCGTTTTTTCGAAACTGAGCAACTAACGGCAAGTTCAAGGCTCCAGCGGCTCGCTCAGTCCGTGCCGAATTGCATAGCGAAGCAAATCGCTGTGATTTTGCAAGCCCATCTTTTGCATCAAGTTGGCTTTGTGGGTGCTGACTGTCTTGACCGACAGGTGAATTTGCGCCGCGATGTTCGTTACCGTGGCGCCGCTGGTCAGCAGGCGCATCACTTCAAATTCGCGCGGGCTCAAGTTTTCATGCGGCAAAACGCCCGGGTCGGTCTGCGCGTGCAAAGCCAGCTGCTCGGCGACTTCGGGGCTGACAAAAGCGCCACCCGCGGCAATTTTGCGAATGGCTTGCACCAGTTGTGCAGGCGCTGTTTCCTTGGTCATGTAGCCCCTGGCACCAGACCGGATGGCCCGCACGGCGTACTGAAGCTCCTGGTGCATGCTCAGCACCAAGATGCTCAAACTGGGCCGCTCAGACTTGACCAGTTTGATCACCTCCAGGCCGCTTCGACCTGGCATGGACAAATCGAGCAACAGCACGTCAAAGTCACATTCCCGCACCCGTTGCATCACTTCGAGCCCGTCTGCCGCTTCGGCCACCACCACAATACCCTCAGCGTGAGCCACAATTTGTTTAAGTCCCTCGCGCAATATCGCGTGGTCGTCGGCAATCACAATCCTGATCATCGAATGGCTTTCTGTCATGCAAAGGCGTCCTGAAAATGGGCTGTGTTGTGCTCGCGGTATCCTACACGTTGTATTGCGTGGGTCAGAGTGCTGTGGCGGCCTGCGGGCCTAAACTGGCCACAAAGTTTGTCGCGAAGCCTGTCCTAGAGCCTGTATCAAAGAGGGTATGAAAATGCGCAGTCCAAAGATCGAGCCGTGGGGTCAAGCAGGGGTTGCAGGCAGTAAAGCAGCTTCAACGACAGATCCAGCAACAAGTGCAGTCCAAAGGATGTTTGGGCTTGCTTGTGCCGTGATTGCTTTGGCCGTGTTGTCAGCCTGCACCGCACTCTTGCCACGCGGCAGCAGTTCCACCGGTGCCGCATTTCGCAGTTTTGACGAAGCCCGTGTCGCAGCCGAACGCATCGTCGCCTTGAAAACACAAACCAGCGAACTAGGCCCTCTGGGCTTTGACGTTCGCGACGGGCTGAACGTCACCCTAGTGTCATACCCCGAAATTGTTGTCAGGCTTACCCCGCACCCCGGCGTGCCCATCAGCCAACTCGACGCGGGCATACGCCAGTGCATCGACATCCAAATGGCTTGCCGCGGCTACGTGTTCCGGTTTGACCGTGAAGACCGGCAACGCGAAGGCAATTTTTGGCTGGATTTTTTCAATGTCAGTCGCACCACCCATCTGACGGGCTGGCGCTTTGAGGCGCTGATCGTGGTCAGCGACGACACGGTTTTGTTTCGCAATTACTCAGGGCAGGCCCGCACCGAGAAAATGGAAACCCAAACCAATCCGCTGGGACCTTTCCAACCGGCCGGTGAAGGCGCTGGAGCGTCGCTGTTGAAATAGGCTAACTCTGGCCAGTCGGGAAGTCTCGCCTGAGGGCCAGAGCGCCCGTTAAAATCTTCGGCATGATCGTTAGACGCCTTTCGCCGCCTGATGCAGCCGCTTTGCGGGCGGTTCGCCTTCGCGCCCTGCGCGACCACGCTGAAGCGTTCACTTCCAGCTTTGAAGAAGACAATTTGCTGCCGCTTGCGTATTCGGAGCAACGGCTGGGTCCCCAATCAACGGCCCAGTACTGGGGTGCTTTCGACCGCGAAGCCCTGATCGGCACGGTGGGCTTGGACCGTGACAAACGCGTCAAAACCCGGCACAAGGCGCTCGTTATCGGCATGGTGGTGGCGCCCGAGTACGCTGGCCTCGGTGTGGGCCGCCAGTTATTGGATGCCTTGGTGGCCGACGCGCGGGCCAGTGGCCTCGCCCGGCTGGTGCTGACCGTCACGCGCGGCAACCAAAGGGCCGAACGGCTTTACGAGAGCGCGGGTTTCAAATCTTTTGGCTTTGAGCCAGATGCCATTCAGGTGGGCGGACAGCGCTTCGACAAAAATCACATGAGTTTGGCACTATGACGCATCATCCCAAAATTGGCATCAGTGCCTGCCTGCTTCACCCGGACCCTGCGCGTGACTCCTACGCACCCAAAACGCTGCAGTTCATTGAGCAGTCCACTGCAGCATGGTTGCTTTCAGGCGGTGCCCTGCCAGTGATGATTCCCGCGCTGCAAGCCAGCGACAATTCGCGCAGTGCTGAAGTTTTTGCTAATTACGCCCAGTGGCTCGATGGTTTGGTGTTGCATGGCGGCGCTGACGTGTGGCCTGGAACCTACGGTGAATTGCCGCTTCAGCAAAACTGGATGGGCGACCGAACCCGCGACGAGTACGAGATCGCTCTGGTCAAAGCTTTTGTGGCGGCAAGCAAACCGGTGTTTGGCGTTTGCCGGGGCTTGCAACTGGTCAACGTGGCGTTTGGCGGCACTTTGTACCAAGACATTGCCACGCAGCGGCCTAGCGGGCTCAAGCATTACGACGCGGCCGCGTTTGATCTCAATTTTCACCAAGTTGAGGTTGTGCCCCACACCCACTTGGCGGGCTTGCTGGGGGATTCCCGGGTCTTCAAGACCAACAGCATTCACCATCAAGGCATTAAAGACTTGGCACCAGGCTTCACTGCTGAGGCGCACTGCCCAAATGATGGCTTGATTGAGGCCATTCGCCACAC
>JANPCR010000165.1:0-20875 GCA_031431035.1 Rhodoferax sp. | reverse complement strand
CCCGCAAATATTGCGCCGATGATGTACTGGCCTTCAGCGCCAATATTCCAGACATTGGAGCGGAAGCAGACGGCCAGACCCAAGGCAATGATCAAGAGCGGAGTCGCTTTGACCAACAACTCGCCGATTGCATAGCCACTTTTGATTGGCAACCAAAAGAACATTTCCAGGCCCTTGACTGGGTCTTTGCCCAAGGCGATGAACATCAGCACCCCGATGACCACTGTGACGAAAAGCGCTAGCAAGGGGGAGCCGTAGCTCCAAAAGGCCGAAGGTTCAGGCCGCGCTTCAAGTTTGAGACTCAATGATCTACTCATGAACCACCCCGAGCTTAGCCTCGGCTGGCTTGGCCGTTACCCGCGTGTCGTGCGCCCAAAGGCCGCTCATCCACTCTCCAATTTTTTCGACCGTCGCATCAGCCACTGCCACCGAAGGGCTCAAGCGCCCTCGCGCTATCACATGCAAGCGGTCGCTCACCTCAAACAGCTCATCCAGCTCTTCGCTGACCACCAGCACTGCGCAGCCCGCGTCCCGCAGGGCCAAAATCGCGCCACGAATTTGGGCGGAGGCACCCACGTCCACACCCCAGGTGGGTTGCGAGACGATCAACAGTTTGGGCTTGGCGTCAATTTCTCGGCCCACGATGAATTTTTGCAAATTGCCGCCAGAGAGGGATCGCGCAACCGATTGCGGCCCACCGGCTTTGACGGAGAACTGCCGAATCACGTCCGCCGCCTGAGTTTGCAATTTCTTCACGCTGACCCAACCCGGCATCAAACCGTTCTTTGAAATGGCTTCGCCGCGCGTGAGCAGCAGGTTGTGGGCAAGACTGAGGGTGGGCACGGCCCCTCGCCCAAGTCGCTCCTCAGGCACAAAATGCAGGCCCAATTTGCGCCGTAACGCGGGGTTCATGCCAGAGACATCGGTATCTCCCAGGGCAATGGATGCAACGGGTGCGCGCACATCTTCACCCGACAGGGCGTACAAGAGTTCCCGTTGGCCGTTGCCTGAAACTCCGGCAATGCCAACCACCTCGCCGGCTCGCACGGTCAGGTTAATTGACTCCAAGTCAACGCCAAACTGGTCTTCTCGCGCGAGGTTCAGGCCCTGCACACGCAACACCGTGGCACCTGCTTTGAGCTCGCGATGCACGAGCTGCGGGGGTTCGGCACCAATCATCAAACGCGACAAAGACGCATTGGACTCTTCAGACGGATTGCAAACCCCCGTGACTTTGCCACCGCGCAACACGGTGCAGGCCGTGCAAAGCTCGCGGATTTCATGCAATTTGTGGCTGATGTACAAAATGCTGCAACCTTCAGAACTGAGCTTTTTCAGCACCACAAAGAGTTTTTCAACGGCTTGGGGCGTCAACACCGAGGTGGGTTCGTCCAGAATGAGAAGTTGCGGACTGGTCAGCAACGCGCGGATGATCTCGACACGCTGCATTTCGCCCACGCTCAAAGTGTGCACTGGGCGAGCAGGATCAATGTCCAGCCCGTATTCGGAGGCCTTGGCGGCAATTGACTGCGTGACTTGCGCCAAACTCAAGGACTTGTCCAGACCCAGCCAAACGTTTTCAGCCACTGTGATCGTGTCAAACAGGCTGAAATGCTGAAACACCATGCTGATGCCCAAGGCGCGGGCTTCTTGCGGGTTGCGAATCGTCACGGGCTTGCCATTGAACAGCACTGTGCCAGCATCGGGTTTGACGGAACCGTAGATGATTTTCATCAAAGTCGATTTACCCGCCCCGTTTTCACCTAAAACGGCATGCGTTTGGCCCGGCAACACGATCAAAGACACGTCGCTATTCGCCACGACCGACGGGTAGCGTTTGCTAATGCCCCTAAGCTCCAACCTGGGGACGGCTTGATTGGTTTGCATACTGGGTTTGCCTGCCAAAATCAACCTAATGTGCTAAGGTAAAACACTATGACCATGAAACCAATTCACTTTATCAGACGTGGCGAAGTTGTCACCCTTGAAAATGTACCACCCACCCGCACGCTTTTGCAGGTACTGCGCGAAGACTTGAAATGCGTGGGCACCAAGGAAGGCTGCAACGAGGGCGATTGCGGCGCATGCACCGTTGTGATTGGGGACGCCATTGGCAATGAAGTTCGCTACCAAACGGTGAACAGTTGCATTCGTTTTGCCCACGCCATCGATGGCAAGGCACTTTGGACCGTGGAAGACATTGCCCAAGCAGATGGCAGCCTGCACCCCGCGCAGCAAAGCATGGTGGACTGCTTTGGCTCGCAGTGCGGCTTTTGCACACCGGGCTTTGTGATGAGCCTGTACGCAACGTACCAAAACCGGGTGTGCAAAGGTGAAACCGTGACCCGCGAATCGGCACTGCACGACCTGTCTGGCAACCTGTGCCGCTGCACGGGTTACCGCCCGATTTTGGACGCTGCCGAAGCCATGGCGGCCCTGCCACCCGTGCGCGTTGACTCGGCCAACCTCGTGCGCCTCTTGAAAGCCCTGCCAAAGGCCAACCCGACAACCCCTTTGGCGCAGACACCCAATCCGCGAAACCTAAGCGATTCAAGCGGCAACGCGGCCCCTGCCTATTTTTTGCCCCAATCGTTGGCGAATTTGTTGCAGGTTCGCGCGGCCCACCCGACGGCACAAATCGTCGCGGGGGGAACAGACGTAGGGCTGTGGGTTAACAAATTGCACATGGATTTTGCGCAGGTCATCGACATCACCCAAACGACTGAAATCAAACGCGTTGAGACCTACCCGAACCATGTGGCGATAGGTGCTGGCGCGTCGCTCAACGATGCGTTTGCCGCCTTGGTGCGAGATCGCCCGCAACTCAAGCCGTTTGCGGACCGCTTTGCGGGCTTGCCGGTGCGCAATTCAGGCACGCTGGGTGGCAATGTGGTGAACGGCTCGCCCATTGGGGATTCCATGCCCTTGCTGATTGCTTTGCAATCCAGCATCGTCCTGATGCACTGGGCAGGCGGGCGAATTCACCACCGCGAGTTGCGGATCGAGAATTTTTACACCGGCTACCGAAAAAACACCATGCTACGCGACGAAGTGCTGGCATGGATCAAGGTGCCGCTTCCTTCGCCGCATGAATTTTTGCGCGCTTACAAAATATCCAAACGCTTTGAAGATGACATTTCTGCCGTCTGTTTGGTAGTGAGTCTGCATTTTGAAGGCGGCCATGTCAGCTCTGCGTCGATTGGAGTGGGCGGCGTCGCAGCGACACCGGTTCGAGCGGTAAAAGCCGAAGGCATTTTGACAGGCAAACCCTGGACGCAGCACACCGTGGATTTGGCGAAGGCTGCTTTGGGGGCGGAGTTTTCACCGATATCCGATATGCGTGCCAGCAGTGGCTACCGCAGCCTGGTTTTAGGTAATTTGCTACAGCGATTCTGGCTGGAAAGCCAAGGCGAGACGGGTTTGAATTTGGAAACGCTGGATGGCGCTGAAGAGGTGGCGCTGTGAGTGCGCGCGAGAAGACCGGGAGCAATACCCGCGTTGAACCCCTAAGCAGCGCGCGCGCTGCGGGCCGCTCCATCCCGCATGAGAGCGCCGCCGCGCAAGTGGCGGGCCGTGCCATCTACATTGACGACATTCCTGAGATCAAGGGCACCCTGTTTGCGGCCCCTATCCTTTCCAAGCAGGCCCATGGCAAATTACTGGGCATCGACACCCGCGTGGCCCTGCTCATGCCAGGCGTGCGCGGCGTTGTGCTGGCGGCTGACGTGCCTGGGCACAGGCAATTGGCATCGTTCATTGGCGATGAGCCCGTGTTTGCCGTTGACACTGTTCAGCACATCGGCCAAGTGGTGGGGCTGGTGCTGGCTGACGATTTCATGCAGGCGCGCAAGGCAGCCCGCAAGATTGAATTGCGAATCGACGCATTGCCCCCGGTATTGACCGTCAAGGATGCACTTGCCGCCAAAAATTATGTGCTGCCGCCTGTGTTTGTGAAGCGCGGTGACGCCGCTGCCGCATTGGCCAAGGCACCCCACACCCTGTCTGGCACGCTGGAAGTCGGTGGCCAGGAGCATTTCTACCTGGAAGGTCAGGTGGCCTACGCCGTACCGCACGAGCAAAACCAGTGGCAAATTTTCTCCAGCACGCAGCACCCTGGGGAAGTACAGCATTGGGTCGCGCACGCACTGGGGCTGGACAACCACGCGGTCAAGGTCGAATGCCGCCGCATGGGAGGCGGGTTTGGCGGCAAGGAAACGCAGGCTGGGCACGTCGCGGTCTGGGCGGCTGTGGCAGCGCACAAATTCAAATGCCCAGTCAAATTGCGGCTCGATCGTGACGATGACTTTTTGATCACTGGCAAGCGCCACCCATTTGAATACGCCTACACCGCTGGGTTTGACGACACAGGCCGCCTGTGTGGCGTGAAGATCATGATGGCAGTGAACTGCGGCTTCAGCGCAGATTTGTCGGGGCCTGTGGCCGACCGCGCTGTCTTTCATGCAGACAACGCCTATTTTCTGGAAGACGTGGAAATCGCGTCGTACCGCTGCAAGCTCAACGTGCAGAGCCACACGGCTTTCAGGGGTTTTGGCGGGCCACAGGGCATGATCGTGATGGAGACCATCATGGGCGACATTGCGCGCAGGCTGGGCCTTGACCCCTTGCAAGTGCGTCAACGCAACCTGTACGAGGTCACCACCCGAAACGTGACCCATTACCAGATGAAGGTCGAAGACAACATCTTGCAGCCTTTGATCTCAGAGCTGGCGCGCACTTGCAACTACCAGCGAGAGCGCGAATCAGTTGCCGCCTGGAACAAAAGCCACGACATCGTTAAACGCGGTATTGCCTTCACACCGCTCAAATTTGGCATCAGCTTCACCGCCACGCTGTTCAACCAAGCGGGCGCCTTGGTGCACGTGTACACCGATGGCAGCGTGCAGGTGAACCACGGCGGCACTGAAATGGGCCAAGGCTTGCACACCAAAGTCTGCCAAATCGTGGCCGACGAACTGGGTGTGCCCTATGAACGCGTTTTGATCACCGCCAGCGACACCAGCAAAATTCCCAATGCGTCGGCCACCGCTGCATCTGCGGGCACCGACTTGAATGGCCGCGCTGCACAGTTTGCCGCCCGAAACGTACGCAACAACCTGGCCGCGTTTGTCAGCGGATTGGACAGCTGTGGTGCAGGCGCAGTGCGGTTCGAAGCAGGGCAAGTGATCTCACCCACCGCCACGCGCAGTTTTAACGATGTGGTGGCGCAAGCCTATGCCAACCGCATCCAGTTGTGGAGTGACGGCTTTTACCGTACACCCAAAATCCATTACGACAAAACCACACTGACGGGACGACCATTCTATTACTTTGCCTATGGTGCGGCATGCACCCAGGTGGCCATCGATACCCTGACCGGCGAGAGCCGCGTGATCAAGGTGGACATCCTGCACGACGTCGGTCGCAGCATCAACCCGGCCATCGACATGGGTCAAATCGAAGGTGGTTTCATCCAGGGAATGGGCTGGCTCACCACCGAGCAACTGGTTTGGAATGACCAAGGCCTGCTGACCACGCACGCACCCAGCACCTACAAAATTCCTACTGCGGGCGATGTGCCCCAACACTTCAAAGTCGCCCTGTGGCCCGACCCCAACCCGGAAGACAACATCTTTGGCAGCAAGGCCGTGGGAGAACCCCCTTTCATGCTGGCCTTGAGCGTTTTTGAAGCTCTGCGCGATGCAGTTGCGAACGCGCGGGCAGATGGAAAGGCCGTGAATTTGACGGCACCTGCGACTGCGGAAAACGTGATGAAGGCGCTGGGCAGTTGACCTGATTTCTGCAGGTTTCACACCTGTAGAGCCAACAATGAGATGGCATCTAATTGCTATTTTATATATAGCAATCTATCTATAGATTACGAGAACTAGAGGCCCATTTTGTCAATAATTTGGCGATAAAGCGCGTTTTTCATAAAAGTCATATCACCGGTGATATGACATTGATGCAATTCGCCCTTGCCCTTTGCAGCCGTTCATCTCAACTCAAGCCGCCCAATTCGAACCCAAATCAGCCGCCAACAGGTGCCAAGCTTCACGCACGGAGACAATGCGAATTGACGCTGCACCTCGCTCCATCCGCTTCCAACCCAGTACTCGCTTGTCTCCCGTGACAAATACGTCGGCCTTGCCACTGAGTGCGCCCATTACCAACCGGCGATCGTTGTCATCGCGGGGATCATCGACATCGGCTACCAACTGTGCAACCTGCCATGAGGCGTCAAACAATGAGCAGGCATTGGCCTGATTCGGAAATTTTCGCAACAGAACTTCGTGCGCCTCCGCTCGAACCAGGTCGCTGCTTAGCAGTGCGCCGCGTTGGGCGCACTGCAACACAATTTCCTCGCAAAGGCCCGAAAAAATGGTGGCAGACAACCAAACGTTGGTGTCCAAAAAAAACTTCATGCAATGTCGTTGAGAAGGTCTTCTTCAGTCAACCAACCTGCCGCTCGCGCTAACGGCGCAAGCTGAGCCTGGCTTTGCCGCAAAGACTCGCGCAGACTGTAGCCCCGCAGCGCATCGCGCACCACCTCGCTGCGAGACTTGCCGGTGTTTGCGCAAAG
Source organism: Rhodoferax sp. (assembly GCA_031431035.1). Classification (GTDB taxonomy): domain Bacteria; phylum Pseudomonadota; class Gammaproteobacteria; order Burkholderiales; family Burkholderiaceae_C; genus JANYCG01. The sequence goes on along the minus strand of JANPCR010000165.1, from coordinate 14,295 downwards.
CCCGTCTAAAGACTGGGCTTCGCTGCTTGAAATGCGCACAGTGAGTGTGGTTTGCATAGGGGCTCCGATTTGTACGACATTGTAATACAACACAATCTAAAGCTTGATCAAAGTCAAAAATTTGAGGCAAAGTTTGAACGCAATTCGCATCTTGGTAAGTCGGTTCTCTTTTTTTCTCGCTGATCGAATCTTGACCGATCTGGCTTTGATGTCCACTCTGGAATGTCCTCAATGAAGCCGCGTCAATTAGCTATAGTATGTATAGCAAACTATTGATATTTCAAGAGAGCTAGGTGCCTATTTTGTCAATAATTGACGATAAAGCGCGTTTTTCATAAAAGTCATATCACCGGTGATATGACTTTAGAAAAGGGTGCCCTCAAATGATGCGCCACTCTCAGCAAACAACCCAACAATCAGCGTTTGCAGCCACTGATTCGCCGGGTCAGCTTCAAACCGTTTGCTCCAATGCAAGGACACAGTGAAATCTCGCAGGGGCAGTGGCGGTTCGATGATGGCGTAGCCACCAGTTTGGGCAAAGCCTAAGGCGATGTTGCGCGGCATCACCACCACCAAATCAGTGGCGCGAACAATCTCTGGCAGAGCCATGAAATGCTCCGTGGTCAAGCGCAGTCGGTCTTGCAATTGCAACAGTTGCAGAATTCTGAGCGTATCGGAATGGGTCCGAACGGCGACAAATTCAAGGCTTGCCAACGGTCCCAGCAAGGCTGTGCCGCGAAGAGTTTTGGCTTTCGCGACAAAGGGATGGCTTTGTCGCAGCAAGATGACATAGCCGTCTTGAATCAACTCAACACGCTGGGTGTCTTTGACGGTAGGCAAAAAGCCAAACGCGAAATCTATGCGACCACTGTCCAAGGCTTCGGCCACCAAATTGGCCGCCATAGATGCCGACTGCACCCGCACTCCTGGCGCTTGCGTGCGCAATGCCGTCATGAGCCCTGGCAAAAAGCGGCTCTCGCCAATGTCACTCATGTGAAGGCGAAAGGTTTTGCTGGACGCCAGGGGCTCAAACAGGGCCGACTCGTTCAACGCCAGCTCAAGGGTGGACATTGCACTGCGTACCGCGTCTGCCAGGCGATCGGCCTTGGGGCTGGGGGCGACCCCGCCGGGTGCACGCACGAAAAGCGGGTCTTTGATCAGCAGGCGCAGGCGGGTCAACCCCTGGCTGACGGCAGGTTGCGTCAAGTCAAGCAACTCGGCCGCACGGCTGACATTGCGGGTCCGGTAGACCGCATCAAACACACGCAGCAAATTCAAATCAACATCTTTTATATGCATTTGGCTAATATCAAATAGTCTGCTTATTTTATTGATTGATGAAAGGTTTGCGAAGACACTTCTTTAACTCAGCCCCTTTTTTCGGCCCCGCTGATGGCCCAAGGGATCATTTTGGAAGTCTCCTTCACCCAAGAAATCAAATCGCTCGCCCTGGGCGCGGGCGACACCTTCCACGGCGAGGGCATTTTGGCGATCACCAAGGCGCTGCTGCAATCGGGCGTGGCCTACGTGGGGGGTTACCAAGGTGCGCCGGTATCCCATTTGCTGGATGTGATGGTGCAGGCCAAGCCCTACATGGACGAGCTGGGGGTGCATGTCGAGGCGTGCTCCAACGAAGCCTCGGCGGCTGCCATGCTGGGGGCCAGCATTCACTACCCGTTGCGCGGCGCGGTGACGTGGAAGTCGATTGTCGGCACCAACGTGGCCGCAGATGCGCTGAGCAATTTGTCCAGCCCAGGCGTCAAGGGCGGCGTGCTGATCATTGTGGGCGAAGACTACGGCGAAGGTGCCAGTGTCATTCAAGAGCGCACCCATGCGTATGCGCTCAAGTCGACCATGTGCCTGCTAGACCCGCGCCCCGACCTTGAGCAAATGGTGGGCATGGTGGAACACGGTTTTCGCCTGTCGGAGGCGTCCAACATGCCGTCAATTTTGGAGCTGCGCATTCGCGCCTGCCATGTGCGCGGCAGTTTTGCATGCAAAGACAACGTCACGTCGACCTTCTCGACCAAAAACCTGATTGAAGAGCCCGCAAGCTTCAATTACATGAGCCTCGCGCACCCGCCGGTCACGTTCAGGCACGAAAAGCTGAAGGGTGAAGAGCGCCTGCCCGCCGCGCGCAAGTACATTCTGGACAACCAGCTGAACGAATTTTTTGACGGCAAGCATGCCGACCTTGGCATCATCGTGCAAGGTGGCTTGTACAACACCCTGGTTCGGGCTTTGCAGCAATTTGGCCTGGCCGATGCGTTTGGGCAAACCGATATTCCTTTGTTGGTGCTCAACGTCACCTACCCGCTGGTGCCGCCGCAGCTCAGTGAATTTTGCCTGGGCAAACGCGCCGTGTTGATGATGGAAGAAGGCCAGCCTGAGTACATCGAGCAAGAATTGGCCACCTTGCTGCGCCGTGCCGATATTCAAACCCCGCTGCACGGCAAAGACATGCTGCCCCAAGCGGGCGAGTACACCACCGAGGTGATGGCAGGCGGTTTGGCCCAATTTTTGCAGCGCTATTTGCCGCAACACACGCCAGCAGCTACTTTGCAATGGCTGGCAGGCAACCGAGAGCGCCGCGAGGTGGTCGCCAAGTCCTTGCCCGCGCCCCTGCCGGTGCGCCCGCCCAGCATGTGCGTGGGCTGCCCCGAACGGCCGGTTTTTTCGGCGCTGAAACTGGCGCAGCAGGACGTGGGCGATGTGCACATCTCAGGCGATATTGGTTGCCATGCGCTGGCGACTTTCGAGCCATTTTCATTTGGCCATTCCATTTTGGGCTACGGCATGAGCCTGGCCAGCCGCGCGGGCGTGTCACCCATGATGAACCGCCGTGTGTTGAGCGTGATGGGCGATGGCGGCTTTTGGCACAACGGCCTGCTAACCGGCGTGCAAAGCGCTTTGTTCAATGGCGACGATGCGGTGCTGCTGATTTTCAAGAACGGCTACACATCAGCCACCGGCACGCAAGAGATCATTTCAACCCCTGATGAATCGGACAAAGCCGCCAGCATCGACAAACTGCAAAGCCTGGCGCACTTGAACCAAACCATTGAAAACACCCTAAATGGCTTGGGCGTGAAATGGATGCGCACCGTCAACACTTACGAAGTGGACACCATGCGCGCCACGCTGACCGAGGCCTTCACAACCCCCTTCAGCGGGCTCAAAGTGATTGTGGCGGAAGGCGAATGTCAGTTGGAACGCCAGCGGCGCATCAAACCCTGGCTTGCCAATTTGCTCAAAAGAGGCGAGCGCGTGGTGCGGGTGAAATATGGTGTCGATGAGGATGTTTGCAACGGCGACCATGCTTGCATTCGCCTGTCGGGCTGCCCCACGTTGACGCTCAAAGACAACCCCGATCCGCTGAAGGTTGACCCTGTGGCCACAGTCATTGATGGTTGCGTGGGCTGCGGCCTGTGCGGTGCCAATGCGCATGCCGCCACGCTGTGCCCTTCGTTTTACCGGGCTGAAGTGATTCAGAACCCGCGCTGGCATGAGCGCTTGATTGCAGGCGCAAGAGGTTCGATGGTCAACCTGCTGCGACCCGCATGAAACAAGAACCCATCTCTATTTTGTTGTGCGCACTGGGCGGCGAAGGCGGTGGCGTTTTGTCGGAATGGCTGATTGACATTGCGCGGCAAGCGGGCTATGCAGCGCAGGCCACGTCGATTCCTGGGGTGGCACAACGAACCGGGGCGACCACCTACTACCTGGAAATTTTTCCGACGCCCATTGCAGAATTGGGCGGTCGCAAACCCGTTTTTGGCTTGAACCCGCTGCCGGGTCGGCTGGATATTTTGGTGTCCAGCGAATTGCTGGAGACCGCGCGGCAAATTGGCAACGGCATGGCGTCGAACACGCACACGCTCGTCATCACCTCGTCGGCGCGGGCGCTAACCACGCATGAGAAAATGGAAATGGGCGACGGCAGGCGCGAACAGGCTGGCTTGCTGGACTTGGTGCGTCAACACAGCCGGGCGCACCATGTGGTGGACATGGCGCAACTCACGCGAGACGCAGGCACCGTGGTGAGCGCCACCATGCTGGGCTGCTTGGCAGGCAGCGGCGCGCTGCCCATGGATCGTACGCATTTTGAGTCGGTCAGTGGCCACGGCGGCGTGAATGCACCGGCCAGCCTGAAGGGATTCGCCAAAGGGTTCGCAGCGGTTCAACAGCAACGTGCGCAGCTTCAAATGATGGAGGACGTTTTACCGGGAATGCCCCAAAGCCCATCCGCTTCGAGTCCGTTGAATTCAAGCCTGGCTGCGGCCTTTCCGCCCAGTTTGCACAGCCTGCTGGCCTTGGGTCACGCTCGAATGCTCGACTACCAGGGCGCGCGTTACGCCGCTTTGTATGTGAGCCGCCTGCAACAGGTTCTGGCTGCTGAACGACAAGCCGACCCTGCTGGGGCCAACGACTTTGCGGCCACCCGTGAAATGATTCGCTGGCTGGCCTTGTGGATGGCGTTTGACGACATCGTGCGCGTGGCCGACCTGAAAAGCCGCAGCAGCCGCTGGGCACGGGTGACGGGGGAAGTGAAGGCTAAGCCAGACGACCTTCTCTATATTTACGACCACTTCAAACCCGGCGCGCCGGAGTTCGCCGCGCTGTTGCCAACCACTCTGGCGAACAAGGTGCTCAGTTGGGACAAGCGCCGCATCGCACAAGGTAAATTGCCGTGGGCCATGGCGCTCAAAATCGGCACCCATTCGGTGGTGGGCATGGCGTCACTGCGCTTGCTGGCCAGCTTGAAGGGCTTGCGCGTGCGCGGCAGCCGCTATGCGCTTGAGCAGGCAATGATCGACAAATGGCTGAATGCAACGGTGACGGGGCTGCAGCGCCACTGGCAGCTTGGGCACGAGATTGCCTTGTGTGGTCGGCTGATCAAGGGCTATGGTGCCACCAACGAGCGGGCCAAAGACAACTTGCTGCATGTCATTGACCATTTGGCAGACGCCGCCACTTTTGTCGACGACACCGCAAGGGCCAACGCCATCGCGCAGGCCCGAGCAGCCGCCCTCACCGATGAAGGGGGACGCGCCCTGGACCAAACGCTGGTGCAACACGGTGCGCCCGCGAGGCCAGTGAAGGCGCAGCCCATTCGCTGGGTCAAGAAACCGCCCGGGCGCAGTGCCAGCCCCGCTTCAAAGACCGCCTAGCCAGAGCAGAAACAACATGATTCAATTCCAACAAAAAAGGAGACTCCCAATGCCCCGCCTTCAATCGAAATTGACACTGGCTCTGGTCGCCGCAGCGCTGCTGGCCGCCAGTGGCCTTGCCACCACCGTGCAAGCCCAAACCGCTCCTTGGCCCACCAAGCCACTGCGCGTCATCGTGAGCTTTCCACCCGGTGGTGCGGCAGACGCGATTGCCCGCGCTGTGTCAGTGCCGCTGGCTGAGTCCTTGGGCCAAGCCGTGGTGGTTGAAAACCGGGCGGGCGCGGGTGGCAACATTGGCGCAGATCTGGTGGCCAAATCAGCAGCAGATGGCTACACGCTGCTGATGAGCTCTGGCGGCACCGTGTCGATCAACCCGCACATTTACGCCAAGATGCCGTTTGATGCGACCAAAGACATCGTGCCCGTCGCGTCAGCCGCCCGTGTTCTGGTGTTTCTGGAAGTGAACCCCACCAAGGTTGTCGCAAACACCATCAAGGAATTTCTGGACTACATGAAAGCCAACCCAGGTCGCCTGAGCTTTGGCACACCGGGCAATGGCAGCTCGCCCCACTTGGCCGCTGAAATGATGAAAGCCCAAGCGGGCGTCTTTGCCACCCACATTCCCTACCGAGGTGCAGCGCCAGCGATGCAAGACTTGCTGGCGGGGCAAATTGACTTCATGTTTGACCCAGGCATTGGTTTGAACCACGTGAAGAGCGGCAGGCTGAAAATGCTGGCTGTGGGCAGCCCCAAGCGCTCTGCGATGTTTCCCGATGTTCCCACCCTGGACGAAGCGGGATTGAAGGGCTTTGATGCTGACAGCGTGTTTGGTTTTTATGCCCCCGCTGGCACGTCCGCCGACGTGATTGCGCGGTTGAACCGCGACATCAACCGAATTCTGAACACCCAAGCCGTGAAAGACCGGATTGCAGCCTTGGGCGGCGAGATTTTGCCGCTCTCGCCTGCTGAATTTGGTGCCAAGGCGGCGGAAGATTCGAAAAAATTTGGCGCGTTGATCAAAGAGCGGAAGATCATCGGTGACTGATCAAATTAAAACTGTCATCCACTCCGTGCGCGTCGAATTCGGCGATTGCGACCCTGCCAAAATCGTCTGGTTTCCCAATTTTTTCCGCTGGATCGATGCCGCCTCGCGCAGCTACTTTTTGCAATGCGGCGTGCCAAGTTGGAGCGAGACCGAGAAGACAATCGGAGTGATTGGCACACCCTTGGTCGACACCCGTTCGCGCTTTGTCAACACCGCCAGCTACGACGACGTGCTGGACATTCACGTGTCTGTTCCCGAATGGCGCGAAAAGAGTTTTGTGCAGCATTACGAGGTCATGCGTGGCGACACGCTGATCATGCAATGTGACGAGGTGCGCATTTTTGCCAAGCGCCGCGCGGGCAGCGACACCTTGATTCAGGCGGTGCCGATTCCGCCGGACATTCGAAGACTGTGTGAGGCTTGATTGACGAAGCCTGATTGGTGCGGCTTGAGTGGTGAGGCCTGATTTGGCCCTATTTTGATAAAAAAGAACCTGCAGGTTCTTTTTTCTAGTTCAATGCCTCAAATTGCCAAAATATCAATGAAATTGGCCTCTAGCTCTCGAATAATATACATAGTTTGCTATATAATTAATAGCACCCTGAAATCATTGACATTGGTGAATGTGGGGCCAGTCACCAGCAGATCCTTCAAAGGTTCAAAAAATCCATAAGCGTCGTTGCGATCCAGGTGGTTGTCGATTTTCAGGCCCTTGGCCAGCGCGCGCGCCAAGGTGTCTGGGTTCACAAAAACACCCGCATTGTCTTCAATCCCGTCGATGCCATCGGTATCGGCAGCCAGCGCCCACACACCGCTTTGGCCTTGCAGCGCTTGCGCCAGCCCCAAGCCAAATTCACCTGCACGCCCACCCCGACCGCGTGCTGTGCCGTGGGCTTGGGGTCGAACCGTCACCGTGGTTTCTCCGCCGCTCAAAATGACGCAGGGTTTTTGAAACGCACCCGCGCCCCTTGCCACAGCGCGCGCCATAGCCGCCTGCACCTTGCCAACTTCCCGCGACTCGCCCTCCATTTCGTCGCTCAAAATGTAGGCGGCAAGCCCAGCCGCGCGGGCCACTTCGGCGGCGGCTTCCAGAGACTGCTGGGGTGTTGCAATCAGGTGAACAAGCTGACCATCAAAGGCTGCGTCACCCGGTTTTGGCGTTTCCAGAGCGCCAGTTTCAAGTTGATGCGCCAGGGCGGCTGGCAGGGCAATGCCGTAGCGCTTCAAAATAGCGATGGCGTCAGCGCAGCTTGTCGCATCTGGCACAGTGGGGCCGCTGGCGATGATGCTGGGGTCATCGCCCGGCACATCGCTGATGGTCAGCGTCACCACGCGGGCAGGCGCACAGGCTTGGGCCAAACGCCCACCCTTGATGCGCGACAGGTGCTTGCGCACACAATTCATTTCACCGATGTTGGCACCACTGTTCAGCAGCGCTTTGTTGATTCGCTGCTTTTCCTCTAAACCCAAACCGTCAGCAGGCAGTGTCAACAGCGCAGAGCCACCGCCAGAAATCAGGCACAGCACCAAGTCGTTTTCAGTCAAACCCTGGGTCAACGCCAAGATGCGCTGTGCCGCCGCCAGACCCGCCGCATCGGGCACCGGGTGCGCCGCTTCAAGCACTTCAATTCTCTTGGGCAAACCCGCTGGGCGCGGTGGCGTGTGGTGGTAGCGCGTCACGACCAAACCGCTTAAGGGCGCATCCAAGGGCCAAAGGGCTTCAACCGCCTGCGCCATGGCACCACCGGCTTTGCCCGCGCCCAACACCAGCGTGCGGCCACCACTGGCTTGGCTGGGTGGGGTGGGTAAAAAAGCCGCTGTGTTGTGCAGCGGCAAAGCCCGTCTTACCGCAGTGCGGTAAAGGTGTTCAAGAAATTCACGAGGCTGCAGGAGGGGATCGGGGAACGGGTTTGACATGGGGTAGTGCAGAAAAATCAGAAAGGGATCGCATCAGGCCCCGCTTTTCTTGCTAAGCAGCGCGGCAAAAAAAATTCAGTCATCCTTCACTTTTTGCCCAGTCCCAAGCGCTGTGCTCCGTCCGTGTAAAGCCGCGTCTTGTCCTTCATGAACGCATCCATCTGATCCACGCCCACATTGAGCAGTTCAAAGCCACTTTTGGCAGCCAGCTCTTTCATTTCGGCTTCGTTGTTCAGCGCAGCCCACAGGTCGGATAGGCGTTTGCGAGCCTCTGGCGGTGTGGACTTGGGCACGCCAATGCCGCGGTAAGCGCCGTCCACCCAATCCACTCCCAGCTCTTTGAAAGTCGGCACATCGGGCATCAGCGGATGGCGGTTGTCCATGGCAACGGCAAGCGCCCGCACCTTGGTTTTGTTGGCAATGGCAAAGGGCGTGTAGGTCACCGCACCGTCAATCTGGCCACTCACCACGGCCAGGGCCATGTCACCCGTGCCCTTGTACGGGACATAGGTGCTTTTGATGCCAAAGGCCGCGTTAAGGCGCTCATGCGATGCATGGTTGGCCGAATTCAGCCCTGAGCCTCCCAAATTCATTTTGCCGGGATTCTTTTTAGCGGCGGCTAGAAATTCAGCAAAGTTTTTGATGGCACTGGACTCGGGCACCACCAGAGCATCAGGCGTGAAATGAAACCAGAACACGGGGGTCACATCAGCGGTTTTGTACTGCACCTCGCCTTCAATTGGCTGAAACACGATGTGCGGCAAGTTCACCCCGACGATGTTCAAGCCGTCTGCCGGCAACTGGTTCATTTGCGACCACATCAGCGCCCCACCTGCACCCGCTTTGTATTGGATGATGGTGTCAATTGCTGAGCACTTTTTCTTCAATACCACTTGCTGGTGGCGGGCTGACAAATCCGACTCGCCACCCGGCGGAAAAGCCTGCCAGTACAACACATTTTTATCGGGGCAGGCTTGTGCCGAAACCAAAGACGCCAGGCAGAGGCCACCCAAAAAAACCAGCAACTTCTTCATGTTCAATCTCCTGTTTTAGAAAAAAAACTTCAGGCTGAACCAAGCTGGGCGCAAACCGCCGCTGTCACCTGATCGGTTGTGGCCACACCGCCCAGATCCCGAGTGTGCAACGCCTTGTTTGCGGTCACGGTTTCAATCGCGGCCATCAGGCTGGCAGCCGCTTGCATTTCACCCACATGCTCCAGCAGCATGACGCAGCTCCAGAAGGTTCCCACGGGGTTTGCCAGCCCTTGGCCCATGATGTCAAAGGCTGACCCGTGGATGGGCTCAAACATACTCGGGTAACGCCGCTCGGGGTCAATGTTGCCGGTAGGCGCGATCCCCAGGCTGCCCGCCAACGCGGCGGCTAAGTCGCTCAAAATATCAGCATGCAGGTTGGTGGCAACCAGCGTGTCCAGCGTGGCGGGGCGGTTGACCATGCGGTCGGTGCAGGCATCCACCAACACTTTGTCCCAAGTCACCTGCGGGAACTCTTTGCTGATTTGCAATGCGATTTCGTCCCACATCACCATGGCATGGCGCTGGGCGTTGGACTTGGTCACCACGGTCAGCAGTTTGCGGGGCCGTGATGCCGCCAACTTGAAAGCAAAACGCATGATGCGCTCCACACCGGCGCGGGTCATCAGGCTGACATCGGTCGCAGCCTCAGTCGGATGGCCCTGGTGCACACGCCCGCCCACGCCCGAGTACTCGCCTTCAGAGTTTTCGCGCACGATGACCCAATTCAGGTCCTCGCGTTTGCAATTTTTCAAAGGGCCTTCAATACCAGGCAGGATGCGGGTCGGGCGCACATTCGCGTACTGGTCAAACCCCTGGCAGATTTTCAGACGCAGTCCCCACAGCGTGATGTGATCCGGAATGTGCGGATCGCCCGCGGAGCCAAACAAAATCGCGTCCTTGTCGCGCAATGCGTCCAGCCCATTTTGCGGCATCATTTCGCCATGGGCACGGTACCAGTCGCCTCCCCAGCCGAAGGTTTCAAAATCAAATTTGAAGCTCTTGTTGGACGCGGCCATGGCCTGCAGCACTTTCTGGCCCGCAGGCACCACTTCTTTGCCAATGCCGTCGCCAGGGATGCAAGCTACTTTGTAGGTTTTCATGTTTGAGACTTAGGTGATGCCGCGTACAGGGCCAAGTGTACGCATTGCACCCGGGCTGCCAAGCCGTTGACCATGGCTTCTGATTGGTCATGATAGGGTTGCCCGATGAGGTCACGTGGCACCTTGGGGCTGAATCAAAGCCATCGACAAGGGATTAATAAACATAGCAAACTATGCAATAAATTCGGGAGCTAGAGGCATATTTGATTCATATTTTGTGGATTTTGGGCTAGAATTGAAAAATATTAACCTCCAGGTTACTTTTTCAAATATTGACGCCTTTTTTGCAGCCCAATGAAAATCACCTTTTCGTCTGCCGCCATCTCTGATCTCGAAGGACTGATTGCCATTCGCATCGAAGCGATGCGCGAGAGCCTCGAGCGGATTGGCCGATTCGACCCGGCCCGTGCGGGCGCCCGGCTGCGGGACACGTTTTCAGCCCCCCACACCCGCCATATTGAATTCGACGGAGCGCGCGCAGGCTTTGTTGTTGTTACTCCCCATGCCAGCGGAATGAAGCTCGATCACCTCTACATTCGCCCTGCATTTCAAGGGCAGGGGCTGGGCGCAAGCGTTTTAAAGCTCGTGTTTGAAGAAGCTGATCGCCTGGGTTTGAATGTGCATGTAGGCGCCTTGAAGGAAAGCGCGTCCAATCGCTTTTACCAGCGACATGGCTTCGTTGAAACGTCAACCAGCGAATGGGACGTTGAATACGTCCGCGTTTTCGGTTCTTAAGGCCCCGCCTCAAACCACTGCTTGATCAAGAGTCGCTCAGCGTCGGTGATTCCGGTCGAATTGTTCATCGGCATGGCCTTGCTCACCACCACTTGCTGGTAAACGTTTTGAGCATGGACCTTCAGATTTTCAGGCGAGTCCAGCCGGACATTTTTCATCTGAACCTGTGCGCCATGGCACATCAGGCAGCGCTGTTCAACCACCGCTTGAACAGCTACCAAATTAGGTGATGATGTGGTTGATGAGGCCACTTTGGCCGCCACACCAACTGCTGAAACCGCAGGCACTTGTTGGGCAGGTTTAAGCCAGACGATCACGCCAATGATCACTGCCATACCCGCCAAGGCGTAGCCTAGCGGATTGCCGTTTCGACCCAATTTGTAGCCATGCCGCATGACAAAAAATTGCCTGATCGCAGCCCCTGCAAACATCATCAAAATGAGAATCAACCAGTTTTGCGGGTGCGTGTACGTGAAGCTGTAGTGCCCGCTGAGCATGGCGAAGAGAACGGGCAACGTGAAGTACGTGTTGTGCACGCTGCGCTGCTTGCCGCGCAGGCCATGCATGGGGTCGATTGGCAACCCGGCCTTGATTGACTCAACCACTTTTCTCTGGCCAGGGATGATCCAGAAGAAAACACTGGCGCTCATGGCGGTGGCCAGCATGGCCCCCACCAGCAAAAATGCTGCGCGGCCCGCAAACCAGTGGCACGCCAGCCAGGAGGCCAGGCAAACCAGCACCAAAACCAGGCCGCCCACAATGGCATCGCCATTTTTTCTTTGTCCAAAAATGCGGCACACCAAGTCGTACAGCAGCCAAAACACGACCAGAAACGCCAACGCCACGGCGATGGCGGTGGCAGGCGCCCAATCCATGCGCGACTTATCGATCAGGTAGGTGCTGGCACTCCACAGGTACGACACGGTGAACAGTGCAAAACCCGAAAGCCATGTCGAATAGCTTTCCCAATAAAACCAATGCAGATGGGCTGGCAATTTGGGGGGCGCTCCGGCAAACTTGACAGGGTGGTAGAACCCGCCGCCATGCACTGCCCACAACTCGCCACTGACACCCTGGTCTTTCAGGTCTTGGTCAACCGGCGGCGTCAGGCTGCTGTCCAAAAATACAAAATAAAAGGACGAACCAATCCAGGCAATCGCGGTGATGACATGCACCCAGCGCAACAGCAGGTTGGCCCAGTCGAGGTAATAGCTTTCCATGTTTAACTCAATTCGGTCAATCCACTCAACCCACACGCAACAACAAAGGAACCGAAGAAAAATGACGCAAACACAACTGCCTCAAATACTTGCCTAAAAAATCGAGACATCTAAAATTTTGCATATCGAAGTGTATACACTTTTACAAGTTTTGACATTTGCATGGCCTTGATCGCGGCCTGTGAGCCTTCTATACTTTGGGTTGACTGCGCACTGGCTCCATTTCACCCAGTTCTTAAGCTCTCCGGCTCACAAATTCTAAAATCCGTTCACCCAATTATCAACAAAGCACTGCAAGATGAACGATCAGTTCCCACGCCGTTTGAATGGCCTTTTGGCTGCCGCCAAGGCCGTCGGCGTTACCGTTGCGGCCTTCATTGCGGGTTGCGCGTCGTCGCCCATGCCGCCCTCCCAAGCGCCCAGCACACGTGTACCGCCGCCATCCGCGTCGGGCTCTGTGCCTTCCTATGGTCCGCCCGCGCCCAGTGCCTCGCCCCAATCTGGCGCGCAAACGCCGCCAGTCCATTTTGCGACCGCGTCGGTTGCCGCCACGCCAAAAGCGTACAGGCGCGACGCAGCAAGCCACTTGTACGCGCGCAACGAGACCCGCATTTACAAAGGCAAGTTGCCGCCCTTGCTGTACGCCATTGGGGTACTGGAGGTCGAAGTGGATGGCCAGGGAAAGGTCAGGTCTACTAATTGGCTGCGCGCGCCCAAACACGCGCCCGAAGTGATTGCCGAAATTGAACGCACCGTACGTCAGGCACAGCCCTACCCGGCACCCACTCGTTTGGGCAAAGTGACTTACACCGACACTTGGCTGTGGGATGCAAGTGGCAAATTCCAGCTTGACACGCTGACTGAAGGCCAGCTTTAGCCAGGATCAAGACTTTTGAGGCAGTCTCGCCGCGCTGATCCTCTGGGCGCCTTCATGAGCCCCGGTAGGTCGAATAGCTCCAGGGGCTTACCAATAGTGGCACGTGGTAGTGCTGCTCGATGTTGGCAACGCCAAAATCCAGGCTGACTTTGTTCAAGAAATTGGGTTCTGGCAAGGCAACACCTCGCGCTGCGAAATAACCCGCCACGTCAAAAACCAGGCGGTAAGTCCCATTTCGAAGGCTGGCTGAGTCATACAGCAAACCGTCCGGGTTGCGACCGTCCTGGTTAAGTGCAAAACTTTTGACCAAGGTCACAAAATCGCCTTCGGTGGTGTACAGGGCAACCGCCATGCCCGCCGCAGGGCAACCGTGCATGGTGTCCAGTACGTGTGTGCTCAAACCCATTTCAAATCCCTCTCAATTTGCAGACTGTGCATTTGCCTTGAAAGTGTATACACTTTTTGCATTTGCCGCTATCATGCTGCTATGGAAGCATCATCAACTGGATTGATCGTTCAGGCCCTCACCAAAGCCATTGTTGAACATCGGCTGCAACCCGGCAGCAAGCTGGCCGAACAAAAGCTGGCCGACCATTTTGGCGTCTCTCGCACATTGGTGCGGCAGGCGCTGTTGCAACTGTCACAACACCAATTGATCACGCTGGAGCCCGCTCGCGGTGCCTTTGTAGCTGCGCCGTCAGTAACTGAAGCGAAGCAGGTGTTTGCCGTACGCCGCATGCTAGAGACCGAAATGACCCGTGCTTTCGTGCAGCAGGTGACACCCGGCAAAATCAAGGCGCTGAAAGATCACGTGGCCCAGGAAAAGCTGGCGGTTTTGCGAGATGACGCCCCAGGGCGGGCTGAACTGCTGGGCGACTTTCACGTGCGCATGGCCGAACTGATGGGCAATGAGGTGCTGGCGCAATTGCTCAGCCAACTGATTTCACGGTGCGCCTTGATCACTTTGATGTACCAAACCGCGCGCGCCGCTGAACATTCCAACGAAGAGCACGTCGAAATCGTGAAAGCGCTGGCGGCCAAAGACGAAGCACTGGCCGTGCGACTGATGAATGAGCACCTGTTGCACGTCGAGGAAAACTTGACCTTTGATCGCGTCATTCCGACCAACGACATCTCCATGGCACTGTCCTGAAGCTTTTTGACCATGACCTATCCCCGCGACTTGGCCGGCTATG
>JANPCR010000164.1:0-7500 GCA_031431035.1 Rhodoferax sp. | reverse complement strand
CTGCAAACCCGCCGCTTCAACGGCAGCGACACAAAACGCGCCGAGCTTGTCGGCATCGGTCAGCCACAGCGCGTCGCAGGCGCAGTCGTGAAGATCGGCGGTGAGATGAAGTCCTTGCATGACAGCACTTTAAATCACTCGAAACTTGAAGTCCCAGAGTGCCAGTGGCCTGCCCGCTAAAATGCGCGTTTACCCGCAGTCTTCGCGCCCCGCTACCCTACTATTACCCCCGGAACCTCTGATGGCCAATACCTCAATGATGGCCAACGCAATTCGTGCGTTGGCAATGGACGCTGTGCAACAAGCCAACTGTGGCCACCCGGGCGCGCCCATGGGCATGGCCGACATGGCTGTGGCGCTGTGGGGCGGCCACCTGAAGCACAACCCGACCAACCCGCATTGGTTTGACCGCGACCGTTTTGTGCTGTCAAACGGTCACGGTTCGATGCTGCTGTATTCGGTGCTGCACCTGACGGGCTACAAACTGCCCATGGCTGAGTTGAAGAATTTTCGCCAATTGCACAGCAAAACTGCGGGCCACCCCGAGGTTGACGTGACCCCTGGCGTAGAAACCACCACGGGCCCGCTAGGCCAGGGCCTGACCAATGCCGTTGGCATGGCGCTGGCCGAGAAGTTGCTGGCCAAAGAATTCAACCGGGCTGATGACGGTGCCCACCACGACGTGGTGAACCACCACACCTACGTCTTTCTGGGCGACGGTTGCCTGATGGAAGGCATCAGCCACGAAGCGGCGGCATTGGCCGGTGCCTGGAAGCTGAACAAGCTGATCGCGCTGTACGACGACAACGGCATCAGCATTGACGGCCAAGTGGCCCCCTGGTTCATTGACAACACGGCACAGCGTTTTACGGCCTACGGCTGGAACGTGATTGGCCCAGTGGACGGGCACGACGCCGCTGCCGTGGCGCGGGCCATTGCCGACGCCAAAAACAGCCCAGAGCACCCCACGCTGGTGATTTGCAAAACGGCGATTGGCAAAGGCAGCCCGAATCGCCAAAACACGTCCAAAGCGCATGGCGAGCCCCTGGGCGCTGAAGAAATCAAACTCACACGCGATGCTTTGGGCTGGCCCTACGCGCCCTTTGTGGTTCCCAAAGAGGTTTATGCCGACTGGGACGCCAAGGCCGCAGGCAAAGCGGCCGAAGCCGCGTGGAACACCAAATTTGCGGCGTACAAAGCCGCCCACCCGGCGCTTGCCAAAGAACTGGTGCGCCGCATGAAGGGCGAACTGCCCAAAAACTTTGTGCAAACCGCCGTGGACACGGTGATTGCGGCGCACACCAAGGCTGAAACCGTGGCCTCGCGCAAGGCATCGCAACTGGCGCTTGAAGCCTTCACGGCGGCGTTGCCCGAAATGCTGGGCGGCTCTGCCGATTTGACCGGATCCAACCTGACTAACACCAAGTCAACCCCCAGCCTGCGCTTTGACCTGGCCGGGGACGTGGTGCAAACCACCAACGCCGATGGCTCCCAAACCGGCGGTCGCCACATCAACTACGGCGTGCGTGAGTTTGGCATGGCGGCCATCATGAACGGCATCGCGCTGCACGGCGGCTTCATTCCCTACGGCGGCACGTTTTTGACGTTCAGCGACTACAGCCGCAACGCCATTCGCATGGCCGCACTCATGAAATTGCGCGTGGTGCATGTGTTCACCCACGACAGCATTGGTCTGGGCGAAGACGGCCCAACGCACCAATCCATTGAACATGCCGCATCCTTGCGTTTGATTCCGAACCTGGACGTTTGGCGCCCGGGCGACACCGCCGAAACCGCTGTGGCTTGGACCGTGGCGCTGCAAAACAAAGCCAAACCCACTGCGCTGCTGTTGAGCCGCCAGAACATCAGTTATGCGCCCAAAGGCACGTCGGATGAGGCGCTGGACGGGGTTGACGCCTATGGCCTGGACGCCATCAGCAAAGGCGCTTACGTGCTGGCTGAACCCAGCGAAGTGGGCCTGAAGAAAAAGACGCAAGCCGTCATCATCGCCACCGGCTCTGAAGTGCAATTGGCCCTGAAAGCGCAAGAGCTGCTGGCCACCCAAAAGATCGCTGTGCGCGTCGTCTCGATGCCCAGCACCACGACTTTTGACAAGCAGTCCGAAGCCTACAAACGCGCCGTGCTGCCCGCAGGCATTCCGCGCATCGCGGTTGAAATGGGTGTGTCCGACGGCTGGTGGAAATACGGCTGCGCCGCCGTGGTCGGCATCGACACCTATGGCGAATCAGCCCCGGCGCCCGTGTTGTTCAAGCTGTTTGGCTTCACGCCAGAAAATGTGGCGATGACGATGCAAAAAGTTTTGGGTAAATAGTCTTTTTCAGTTTCAGATTTAACCTTCAGGAGTATTCACATGGCGATCAAAGTAGGTATCAACGGTTTCGGGCGCATTGGGCGCAACGTATTGCGCGCGGCAGTGCAAAATTTTGCCGACATCGAAATTGTTGCCATCAATGACTTGCTCGAACCCGACTACCTGGCGTACATGCTGCAATACGACTCGGTGCATGGCCACTTCAAGGGTGAGATTGCGGTGGACGGCAACACGCTCATCGTCAACGGCAAACGGATTCGCCTGACGCAAGAGCGCGACCCGGCAACGCTGAAATGGAACGAGGTGGGGGCCGACATCGTGCTGGAGGCGACTGGCCTGTTTTTAGACAAAGCCGCCGGTGAAAAGCATTTGGCTGCAGGGGCCAAAAAGGTGATATTTTCAGCGCCGAGCAAAGACGACACGCCGATGTTTGTTTATGGCGTGAATGACGCAAGCTACGCGGGTCAGGCGATCATCAGCAACGCGTCCTGCACCACCAACTGCCTGGCTCCGGTAGCCAAAGTGTTGAATGACAAGTGGGGCATCAAGCGCGGCCTGATGACGACTGTGCACGCCGCCACCGCGACGCAAAAAACCGTGGACGGCCCCAGCAACAAAGACTGGCGCGGTGGCCGTGGCATTTTGGAGAACATCATTCCTTCAAGCACAGGCGCTGCCAAAGCGGTGGGCGTGGTGATTCCTGCGCTGAACAAAAAGCTGACGGGCATGTCGTTTCGCGTGCCCACGTCTGACGTGTCGGTGGTTGATTTGACTTGCGAATTGAATTCTGCAGCCAGCATGGCCGAGATTTGCGCTGAAATGAAAGCCCAAAGCCAAGGCGCGCTCAAAGGTGTGCTGGGCTACACCGAAGACAAGGTGGTGGCGACCGACTTCCGTGGCGACACCCGCACGTCGATCTTTGACGCCGACGCCAGCATTGCCCTGGACAGCACGTTTGTGAAAATTGTGGCCTGGTATGACAACGAGTGGGGCTATTCGAACAAGTGTCTTGAGATGGTGCGGGTGGTGGCCAAGTAAATTTGCAGCTGTAGCGATTTCAACGGCTGCAATCCCTTCAAACGCGCCTTGGGGCGCGTTTTTTGATGGCGCAATCCAATTGGTATGGCGATTCAAAAACTAAAAATCACTCGAGAGAACAACAACGTCTGGCGCGTGTTGACGGCGCTCGGTGCGCACGTTGGCAACCTGAAGTTGATCAACGGCGTCTGGAAGTTCAAAGCGATTGGCTATGACGACACCGGTGCCGTGCTGCCGGGCGGCGGGCCGCTGACAGAGCGGCACAACACCATCTTGGCAGTTTTGAGTGACGAGGCAGTCAACGCGGCGTTTGCCGATTGTTTTTGACGTAAATCCAGCGACCGGTGCGGTGGATGTGTTTGCTATTATTTATATAGCAAACTATTGATATAATTCGAGAGCTAGAGGCCTATTTAGCTCATATTCTTCGCAAAAACAGCATTTTGCGAAAAAGTGATATCACCGGTGATATGACTTTGTAAATATCGCAAAAACCCGCACTTTGGCCCACACCCCAGCCTGACGCAAAACCGTCACGAAATTGACACGCGGTTTCGCCATCATTCAAGTTGCGCTGCGCATCCCCGCAGCAGTCAACCCATCAACTTGAGCACATCACCATGGCGAAAGATTTTTCTACGATGGAGGACAGCAACCGCTCCTCCAATTTGAGCATTCACGATATTTCGGTCCCCTCACGCCGCACCATTTTGCGCGGTGGTTTGGGTACGGCGCTGGATGGCTTGTTGGCACCCTTGGCCGCCGTGTCATTGCACGGCTGTGCCACGACGTCAGAAGGCGGCACCCTGCTGGGCTTCAAGGGAATCCCGGTGTCGGTCGCAGACAAAATCACCGTGCCAGAAGGCTACATGGCCGAGGTGATTGCCGCCTGGGGCGAGCCAATTGGCCTGTCAGGCGAAATGCCCGCTTTCAAAGAAGACGCCACCAACTCTGCTGCGGAGCAAATGGCTCAACTGGGCATGCACCATGACGGCATTCACTTCTTCCCAACCGACGGCTCCAAGGCCGGGCTGCTGGTCATGAACCACGAGTACGTGGACGATGGCCTGCTGCATGCCGATGTCATCAAGACCTGGAGCGCCGACAAGGTGCGCAAAGCCCAGGCGGCGCACGGGGTGTCGGTGATCGAGATTGAGCAGAAAAACGGCAAATGGGACATGGTGCGCCCGTCGCCCTGGGCGCGTCGCTTCACGGCCAGCACGCCCATGGCGGTGAGCGGCCCGGCGGCTGGTCACGCGCTCATGAAAACGGCTGCCGACACCAGTGGCCGACGCGTGTTGGGCACGCTGAACAACTGCGGCAGCGGCATCACGCCGTGGGGCACTTACTTGACCTGTGAAGAGAATTTTATTTTTTACTTCAAGGGGCCAGACGCTCCCAATGCGCACGAGACCCGCTGGGGCCTGCGCAAGGGCGACCCCATCGGCTACCGCTGGCATGAGCATGATGCCCGCTTTGACGCGAGCAAAAACCCGAACGAGCCGAACCGCTTTGGCTGGGTCGTCGAGATCGACTCGATGAACCCCAGCAGCACGCCCATGAAGCGCACCGCACTGGGCCGCGCTGCGCACGAGGGCGCGACCGTTGCCACCACGCGCGACGGCCGTGCGGTGATTTACATGGGCGAAGACGCGCGGTTTGAGTACATCTACAAATTTGTCAGCCGCGACAAAATCAAAGCCGGTGGTGCCAGTGCCAATGCCGAGCTGCTTGACCATGGCGTTTTGTATGTCGCCAAATTTGACGCCAACGGCAAAGGCCGCTGGTTGGCGTTGACGCACGGCCAAGGCCCACTGACAGCGGCCAATGGGTTTGCCGACCAGGGCGAGGTGCTGATC
The DNA here is from genome assembly GCA_031431035.1 of Rhodoferax sp. Classification (GTDB taxonomy): domain Bacteria; phylum Pseudomonadota; class Gammaproteobacteria; order Burkholderiales; family Burkholderiaceae_C; genus JANYCG01. The sequence continues at coordinate 2,271 of JANPCR010000164.1, read as the reverse complement.
AAGTCACGCCAGGCCAGCGACCTGCTGGGCGCCACCAAAATGGATCGCCCCGAGTGGATATCGGTAGATTTGCAAGGCTGGGTCTACACCACCTTGACCAACAACAGCAACCGCGGCGGTGCCAACCAGGCTGGCGTGGACGCGGCCAACCCACGCGCGAACAACACCATGGGCAACATCATTCGCTGGAAGGACGATGCCGACTTTGACGGCGCCAGTTTTCAGTGGAACCACTTCGTACTGGCGGGTGACCCGAAACTGGAACGCGCCGATGCCAAAGGCAACATCAAGGGCGATGCGTTTTCGTGCCCGGATGGCTTGTGGACAGACGCGCGCGGCGTGATGTGGATTCAGTGCGACATGTCGACATCGGCCATGGGCAAGGGCGATTTGGTCAACATGGGCAACAACGGCATGCTCGCGGCTGACGTGAAAACGGGCGAAATTCGCCGCTTTTTAACCGGCCCCTCGGGGTGCGAGATCACCGGTGCCACAGCCACGCCCGATGGCCGCACGATGTTCATCAATGTGCAGCATCCCGGCGAGAGCCCCAGTGAGCGCAGCGACCCCGCTGATCCCCGCAAAATCTCGAACTGGCCAGACCAACGCCCCAGCGGGCGGCCACGCTCTGCCACGGTGGTGATTCGCAAGCTGGATGGCGGGTTGATTGGGACTTGATACGGGTTGGGAGCAGTTTTTGCTACTATTTAAATAGCAAACTATTGACTATATTCGAGAGCTAGAGGCCAATTTGGTTCATATTTTTCGCAAAAGCAGCATTTTGCGAAAAAGTCATATCACCGGTGATATGAAGTCGTCAACCGCGCCCGCGTGACACGGTGGACCAACCGGCGTGCAGGTTGGCCTTGTTGTTCTCGTACTCCCACACCGTGCCGCAGCGGTCACATCGGTATTTGGTCACCGTCACCTGGCCGTGGTCGCGGGTCTCTTTGCGGTTAACGCCTTGCACCAGCTCGGCATGGCCCGGTGCGCGACGCCAGTTTTGCTGGACGCCCGCGCAGGGCTCGCACAGGCCGGCATTTTTCGAGTCAAGGGGTGGGGTGGAGTCATGTGTCATGGGGTCGATTGTCGCCCGGCATTCCTAGTTCACGCCAACGCTGGTGGGCGGCATCTTCCCAGTTGACGGGCAATTGCTGCTTGGCCAGCAGGTAGCGACTGGTGAAAACGTCCAAATAGGCGTCTAAAACCTCGGCCACTTGCGGTTCGCCCGCCAATTCAAAACACAGGGCCGCGACCTCAGAGGTGCAAAAGTGGTCGTCGCGCCTGGAACGGCGCAGTCGGTAGCTTGACAGTCGCTCAGGCTGCAAGCTGAGCACGGGCAATTTGTCTAAATAGGGGCTTTTGCGAAACATCTTGCGGGCTTCGGGCCAAGTCGCGTCTAGCAAAATGAAAAGTGGATGTTTGATAGGCCCCCACGCTCCGCCGCTGCGCGGATCGCTGCCCCCCGAGGGGAATTGTCTGGCTTCGTTGCCGTCGATCAGCGTGGTCACGACCCGCTCAGATGCCACAAACTCGCCCGGGAATACCACATACGGTTGCCACTGCGGGTCAGCCAGCAAGGTCAGTAAAGCGGGGTCAACCTCGGTGCGGGCCCAACCAAAGGCGAAGGTGTTGGCCACCACATCGGCGATCAGCCAGCCGGTGTTGCTGGGTTTGAGCGGTTCGATATCAGCCATGAGCAGGCACACGCCCGCGCGGGTGGGGACGCTTGGGCGCAGCGCGCACAGGCAGTGGCTCAAAATCAGGCGGCAGCCCGGGCAGCGCTGGCCTTTGGGGCCGCCCCTGGCCAGAAAGGGCTTGCTGCTTCGGGCTAAGCGCGCGCTTCGCAGTTGGGCGACGCTGTGGCTCATGCGGACAAGAATGACATCAAACGACCCGTGTCCCATTCGTCAACCGCAAGGCCTGGGCCAGCATGGCGGCCAAGCACCGGGTAAATCGTGGCGGCTTTATTTGGCAGGGCGGTGCAGGGCGCACAGCTTGTTGCCGTCCGGGTCGCGCACGTAAGCCAGGTAGAGCTTGCCCATTGGGCCTTCGCGAAATCCGGGTGGGTCTTCACAGCTTGTGCCACCATTGGCTAGCCCCGCTGCATGCCACGCGTCACCTTGCTCGGGCGACTCGACTTTGAAGCCCAACGTGCTGCCATTGCCAAAGGTCGCTGGTTCGCCATTGATCGGCGTGGTAATGCCAAACGTGCCGCCAGGGCTGCGGTAAAAGTAGCGGTTTTTGTTGGCAACGCCGGGCGCGACGCCC
>JANPCR010000163.1:0-4559 GCA_031431035.1 Rhodoferax sp. | reverse complement strand
GCGCGCGGGCAAGGTCGATGCCAGCAGCGTCAAGCCAGTGGCCAAGGTGGCCATCGGCGTGGCGGTTAAAGCAGGGGCGCCCAAGCCGTCGATGGCGACGATCGAAGAATTCAAACAGGCGGTTTTGCAAGCCAGCAAGGTGGCGTACATCGACCCAGCCTCAGGCGGCTCCAGCGGAATTTACCTGGATGGCTTGTTCAAGCGATTGGGCATCAGCGAGCAGGTGAAACTGAAGGCCGTGCTCGTGCCGGGTGGCTACGCCGCCGAGCGCGTGGCCAACGGGCAGGCGGATTTGGCAATTCACCAGGTCAGCGAAATCTTGCCAGTGGCAGGCGTCGTTTTGGTCGGGCTTTTACCACTGGAGATTCAAAATTACACGACCTACGGGTCTGGAATTTCAACGAACACAACGAATCAAAATCTCGCCCGAAAATTTATCAATTCGATTGCTTCGCCTGCAGCGGCAGAAGTGATCCGGGCCAAGGGGATGCAGTCCGTCGGGGAGTGAGAGGCCACAAACCGCCGCCCCAATGAAAAAGCTGTGATGCACCGCTTGGGCGACAAAACACAGCTTAATTTTTAACCGCCCTTTCAGGCAGTCAAATCACATCAGGTTTTGGTGAATTAGCGGCCGTAAACCTTGCCAAACAATTCCCAGCTTTTGCCGTTGAATCTTTGCAGTTGTTCGCGCTCAATCGGGTAAAAGTCGTCAGCGCTGGTTTTCACATTCACGCCAGGCAGCAACATCGGCAACACCAGGTCAAGATTCGCAGCTTGCTTCATGACGTTGGCACGGGTCAGGTCGTCGCCCGCTTGCTTGAGCACTTGCACCATCAACTGCGCGACCGTGTAGCCGTACACGTTGAAGTTGTCGTTCATGGCACCGGTAGGGTGGTACTTCTTCATGTACGCAACCCAGTCGTCCCACTCTTTGCCCTTTTGGAACTGTGGATCTGTCGGGTCCTTGATGTAGCCCGCAGTGATCAACCCAATCGACGCTTCAATGCCCGCAGGCACCAGCACTGAACCGACAGCGCTAGAGACGCTGTTGAGGTAGTGCGTGGGTTTCCAGCTCAGTTCAGCCGCTTTTTTGATGGCTTGAGCGGCAAACTTGGGCGTGGTGATGTTGAAGAACGTGTCGGCACCGCTGGCCTTCAGCGACACCATTTGGCTGTCCACGGTGGGGTCGGTGACTTCATACGACAACTTGGAGACGATCATGGTTTTGGCCTTGTCGCCCAAACCGTCTTCAAAGCCCTTGAGGTAGTCTTTGCCGTAGTCGTCGTTCTGGTAAAGAATGGCGACTTTCGCGTTGGGCTTGGTCTCCAGCAGGTGGGCTGCAAACACCTTGGACTCAGACTGGTAATTCGGCTGGTAGCCCATCGTCCAAGGGAAGTTTTTCGGGTCACCCCACTTGGTGGCGCCCGTGGCGACAAACAGGTGCGGCACCTTTTTGTCGTTCATGTACTTGTGGATGGCCGAGTTCGGTGGCGTGCCCAGCGGCTGGAAAATCAGCAGAACTTCTTCTTGTTCGACCAGTTTGCGGGCCTGCTCTACGGTTTTGGCTGGGTTGTAGCCGTCGTCCAACGAGATGAACTTGACCTTGCGCCCATTGATGCCGCCCTCAGCATTGATTTTGTCAAAGTAAGCAGAAATAGACTTGCCAATCGCGCCATACGCTGACGCAGGGCCAGAGTAAGCAATGATGTGGCCAAGTTTGATTTCCTTGTCATCTGCGCCCACATCGTATTTCTTTTGGGCTATTGCGCTGCTGGCCGCCAAGGCGGTGACGGCAGCAGCAATCACGAGTTGAAAAAGCTTGAGTTTCATGGTTGCATATCTCCTTAAAGATGAACTATTAACACGCCGCCCAGACGCGAAGTTGTCCGGGCTTACCCCTACTGATACTTTGACCAATGCCTGCGTCAACCCCTACTTGCGGGGGCCTGCAAGCCGCGCCCACACCTTGTGCACCATGCCCATCACGCCGGTGGGCATCAGGTACATCAAGCCGATCAACAGCACACCGTAAATCGCAGCGGGTGCTGATTTTGAAACCTCATCGGCAATGTTGGGCACAAACTGGATGAAGATGGCACCAAAAATTGCGCCGGGAATCGACGCCAGCCCACCCACCACCACGCCCACCAGCAAGAAGATGGACAACTGAACCGTGAAGCTGTCGGGCGAGACAAAGGCCACCACAATGGCACCCAAGGCACCCGCCACGCCGGTGAAAGCTGCCGACACGCCGAAGGTCAGTGACTTGAACATGGGCAAATTAATACCCATGGCGGTAGCCGCAATGGGATGGTCGCGCACCGCAATCAGCGCGCGGCCTACGCGGCCCCGCAGCAGGTTGTAAGCCAGTACAAACATGAGCACCGTGACAGCCAGAGTGAAGAAATACAGCCAGCGGTCAGGGCTTAAGGGTTGGCCAAACAGGCTGAAGGAGAAAGGAGCCTCTGGCTTGCTTAAAACAATGCCTTGCACGCCGCCCGTCATGCCCTCAATCTTTTTGTATTTCAGCAATTGAGGCACGGCAAGCGCCAGAGCAAAGGTGGCCAGCGCCAGGTAATGCCCCGCCAGCCGGAGCGCGGGAAAGCCCACCAAAAACCCAAACACAAAGCAAACCAGGGCCGCCATGGGCAAGGTGGCCCAGTACGGCGCGCCCATTTTGTCCATCATGACCGCAGCGGTGTAGGCCCCAAAGGCATAAAAAGCGCCATGGCCCAACGAGATTTGCCCGTTAAAGCCCGTCAAAATGTTCAAGCCCAAAATAGCGACGGCGTAAACCAGCACCAGATTGAACTGAAACACGCGGTAGTTTTTAAACAGAAAAGGCAGGATCAAGAGACCAATGGCAACGGCCACCAAGGCGACCCAATGCCATTTTTGCAGTGGCTTGTTCATACCCGCACCACCACTTTCTTGCCAAACAGGCCATCGGGCCGCAAAGTGAGTGTGCCGACAATCAACACCAGCGCAACGGTCAGCTTGAGTTCAGTGCCGATCACATACGCGCCCAACAGATTTTCAAGAACGCCGACGACGAAACCGCCAAACACTGCGCCCCAAGGGTTGTCAATGCCGCCCAGCAGCGCGGCCGCAAAGCCATACAGCAAGATGCCCGCCATCATGTTGGGGTCCAAAAACACAACTGGTGCCACCATCATGCCGGCCACCGCGCCAATGGCTGCGGCCAAGCCCCAACCCAGCCCCAGCATCCACGACACGCGAATGCCCACCAGACGCGCTGAGTCGGGGTTTTGCGCCGCCGCCCGCATGGCCAGGCCGATGGGTGTGAAACGAAAGAAGGCGTACAAAGCCAACAGCACACACAGCAAAACGCCAGCTGAACCTACGTCATGGGCGGTGAAGTAGCTGCTGCCCATCCAGGAGTCTTTGGGGAACGGGCTGGGGAACGACTTCAGCGTGTGGTCAAAAATCCAGCCTGACAGCGCGTTGATGATCAGCAGCAAACCAATGAAAACGATGACATTGGTGAGCACCGGTGCTTTTTCGACGGGGCGCAAAATGAGCCGCTGAATCAACAAACCCAAAATGAAAGACGCCGCTACAGTCGCAAAAAACGCACCCCAATAAGGCCAGCCCCCTTGAATAAGTGCCCAAGCCATGAACGTGCTGAACGTCGCCATTTCGCCCTGCGCGAAGTTGATGTGGTGCGTGGCCTGGTAAATCATGACCAGCGCCAGTGCCACCGAGCCGTAAATACAGCCGTTGGCCAAGCCAGAGAAAATTTGGTGAAGGAAGGCTTCCATGGTCTTACTTTTTAGTAGCCGAGGTAGGCCTTGCGCACCGACTCGTCGTTTTTGATCTGTTCGCTGGGGCCAGAAAGCGCGACGCGGCCTGTTTCTAGCAAGTAGGCGTGGTCGGCCAGGTCCAGCGCCAGGCTGGCGTTTTGTTCGACCAGCAGCATGCTGACCTTGTCTTCCTTATTGATAGTGCGCATGATGCGGAAAATCTCGGCCACGATCAACGGGGCCAGGCCAAATGAGGGCTCATCGAGCAGCAGCAGCTTGGGGCGCAGCATGAGGGCGCGGCTGATGGCCAGCATTTGCTGCTCACCGCCCGACAAGGTGCCCGCCTGCTGGTGGCGGCGTTGTTTGAGGATAGGGAAGCGGGTGAAGGCTTTCTCCATATCGAGCGCCAGCTCGGCCTTGTCGCCACGCACGTAGCCGCCCAAGCGCAGGTTTTCTTCGGCAGACAGCGATGTGAAAGTGCCGCGCCCGTCAGGCACGTGCGCCACACCCATGCGAACCACGCTTTCGGTGGCTTTGCCCACCAGTTGCTGGCCGTCAAACACAATGCTGCCACTGGTTTGCACGGTTTGGCACAGCGCCCGAAGCGTGGTGGTTTTGCCAGCGCCGTTGGCGCCGAGAATGGCCGTGATGTGTCCCACTTCGAGGGAAAAACTCACGTCGTGCAGCACCTTGGTGGCACCATAAGCGGCATTCAGCCCGCTGACTTCAAGCAGCTTTGTCATGCGCTGGGGTTCCCAAGTAGGCTTCAATCACGTCGGGGTGACTCTGGATGTG
>JANPCR010000162.1:0-4961 GCA_031431035.1 Rhodoferax sp. | reverse complement strand
CAAGCGAGTTGTGCAGTCGCTGGTATCGATTTTTGTAGAGTCGAGCTTGGGCGACACCCGCAAAGATTCAGATGTCGCCAAAAAATTCATTGATGAGCAGATCAAAACGTATGTCGCCAAGCTGGAGGAAGCAGAAGCTCGCCTCAAAGAGTTCAAGCTGCGCAACCTGGAGACTCAAACCGCTGATGGCAAGGACATGACCTCCCGCTTGGGCGAAATCAGCAACCAACTCAACCAGGCCCGTTTAGAGCTGCGTGAAGCCGAAAACGCCAGAGACGCGGCCAAAAAGCAGCTTGACGCTGAAAAGAGCCAGTCGGCCAATGTAACGTCGCGCAGTCTGTTGCAAGAATCTGCCTTGTCAGTCGCAACGCCAGAGATTGATTCACGCATTGACTCCCAAAAACGAAATCTCGACGCTTTGTTGCAGCGCTTCACTGAACAGCATCCTGATGTCGTGATTATTCGCAAGCAGCTCAAAGAGCTGGAGGAGCAAAAACGCAAAGAAGTGGCAGAGCTGCGCAAAGCCGCGATGGCGGCCCCTAGTGCCGCGCAGGCTAACTCTAGTTTGGCGGCCCAAGAGTTAGGCCGAATGCTGGCAACCACTGAAGTTCAAGTTGCTGGCTTGCGAGCAAGGGTAGGTGAGTACGATTCTCGCTTTAAGCGCGCCAAAGAAATGATGAAGACGGCGCCTCAAATTGAGTCTGAATATTCACAACTGAATCGCGACTACGCCATCAACAAAAAGAATTACGAAGATTTGGTAGCCAGGCGCGAATCGGCCGCCCTGTCTGGCGACCTGGAAGGTGCTTCTGGCATCGTTGACTTTCGGTTGATCGATCCACCAAGGGTGGATCCAAAACCCGTGTCGCCGAATAGACTGTTGTTGATGCCTCTGGCTTTACTGGCTGCGATTGCCGCCGGTTTGGCAACTGCGTTTGTCGCCAGTCAATTGCGCGCTGTGTTTTTTGATGCACGTTCCCTGCGCGACATGGCGGGCTTGCCACTCTTGGGCGTTGTCACACTTGTGGTCAACGAAGGCATGAAGAAAAAAGAGCGGGCTGAACTGACCAAATTTGTCATCGCGTCCGGCGGACTGATGGGCGTTTTTATTGCTGGAATCGGTGTTCTGGCCTTTTTGTCAGGTCGTGTGACATGAGTAAGTTATGAGCAGTTTGATTGAGCAGGCCACACTGCGCCTGGAGCAACTTCGCCGGGCAGGAGCCTCGATGCCAGACAGCGCATCGCCTGGCATGGGCGGCCCTGGCGGCGCGGCTGGACGGCCTGGTAATTTCGGTCCTGCTGACCTACCTGCTGCTGCACCCGCCTCTAAGCCTGTGCCACTGCCGGACCCTGAGGTTTCGAAGTCGAAATACGTTGAAATTGACCTGGACGCGCTTGCCGCTGCCGGCATCGTCAGTCCCAACGCGCCTCGCTCTCAAATTGCAGATCAGTTCAGGGTGATCAAACGGCCCTTGATCGCCAACGCGCTGGGCAAAGGCGCATCCATCGTCGCCAATGGGAATTTGATCATGGTCACCAGCGCCTTGGCGGGCGAAGGCAAGAGCTTCACGGCCATCAATTTGGCTTTGAGTATCGCCACCGAGTTTGACACCACCGTGTTGTTGGTAGATGCTGACGTTGCCAGGCCATCTGTGCTTCGCGTCCTGGGTTTGCCCCCAAGCCCGGGGCTGCTGGATTTGGTGTTGGATGACACCAAAGAAATGGCTGATGTTCTTCTCAAAACCAACATCGAAAAGCTCACCATCCTGCCAAGCGGAACCGCACATGAACGCGCCACTGAGTTGCTGGCCAGTGACGCAATGATTAAGCTTTTGAAGGACATGGCAAGCCGCTACCCAGATCGAATCGTCATTTTCGACTCACCACCTTTGCTGTTGACTACCGAGGCGCGCGTGTTGGCCACTCACATGGGGCAGGTGGTTTTGGTTGTGCGAGCGGAGCAAACCTTGCAATCTGACGTTCATCACGCTTTGTCGAACATTGAAGCCTGCCCAGTGAAAATGCTGGTCTTGAACCAAGCCAGGTCTGCAGCCAAAGGAACTTACGGCTACGGCTACGGGTACGGTTACGGCTATGGGCAGGAGCAGCCGACTCCATGACCAGGGTCAAATTAGGTCAAAACCCCGTTGCAATGGTTTTTTCAAAGCCAGCGTCGCTGGGTTTTGTTGGTCTGAAAACTTTGGTGGCTATGTGTGCCATTCTGTCTTGCATGCCAAAAGCATTGGCCCAAGAAGCGGGCCAAAAGAGAGCCGTCACTGTTACGCCGCGCGTTTCCGTGACGGAAACCATCACTGACAACGTTCGCCTCTCGCCTGACAATCGGCAAGCGGAATTTGTCACCGAAATCAGTCCTGGAATCAACATCCGGGGCGATAACGGTCGGCTCAAGGGGTTTTTGGATTACGCCTTGACAGCGCGATTGTTTGCCAAGGACACTTCAAGCACAACAACTCAAAATGCCTTGACCGCTTTTGGGTCTTTCGAAGCGGTTGACAAGTGGGCCTTTCTGGATGTGAACGCCACCATCACACAGCAGGCCATTTCGGCGCTGGGTCCGCAAGTCAGCGGTGGCCCTTTGATCAACGCAAACCAAACTGAAACCACTGCGCTGCGGGTGTCGCCTTATGTGCGGGGCAGATGGGCCAACGCCGTGAATTACGACGCGCGCTACAGTGTGTCCACGAATCGAAGTCAATCGTCGCAGGTTTCAGATGTGACTACAAAAGACCTGTCCTTTGCGCTCAGCGGGCAAGGCAGCGGCGCAAGAATGGGTTGGTCTTTGAATGCAGGGCAGCAAAACGTGGCCTTTGGCGCAGGCCGCACCACCGAGTCTGATCGCCTGTCAGGCACTGTCTCGTACGCCGTTGCGCCGCAACTCAGCCTGTCGCTTACTGGCGGGCGAGAGTCCAGCAACTTCACCAGTGCCGACAAACAGTCCAGTTGGACGTCCGGTTTCGGCGTGAATTGGGTTCCGTCACCCAACACCAGTGTCTCCGTCAATCGGCAGAACCGGCCTTTTGGAGAGTCGCACGCCATCACCCTGTCGCATCGAACAGCGCGCACGGCCTGGAATTTGAGCGACTCCATGGACGTCATTGCGTCACCGGCGCAAAGCGGTGTGACTAGTTTGGGATCTACGTTCGACCTTTATTTTGCCCAGTTTGCTGCAATCGAGCCCGACCCGGTCAGGCGGACAGCCTTGGTCACTGCCTTTTTGCAAACCAATGGTATCAACCCAGTTGGGCCTGTTTTAAGTAATTTCCAAGCCTCTGGCTTGACTTTGCAACGTCGACAAAACTTGTCTTTCTCGCTTTTGGGCGTGCGCGACACAATCACCGTCATTGCCACGCGCAGTGAAAGCTCGCGGCTGGATTCTTTCAGCACCGTCATTGACGATTTCTCCAGTGCGTCAGTGATTCGCCAAAATGGCCTGAGCGTGAGCTATGCACATCGTTTGACGCCGGATTCGTCCATGAACGTGTTGGCGTCGACCCAGCAGTCGTCTGACGCTGCTGGCTTGCAGGATTCGACCTCCAAAACCGTGAACATCAGTCTTTCCACCAAAGTTGGCGTGAAGACGACGGCTGTGGTCAGTGCACGACGCGTCGTATTTGACAGCACCACCCGGCCTTACTCTGAAACTGCATTCACCGGCACCCTGAACGTGCCGTTTTGACCCATGTATGAAACTTTCTATGGTTTGACCGGCAAGCCGTTTCAACTCAATCCCGACCCTAGTTTTTATTTCGGCAGCAAGCAACACCGCCGGGCCAAGGCTTACCTTGAGTACGGGGTTCAGAGAAACGAAGGTTTTATTGTCATCACCGGTGAAATAGGCGCTGGCAAAACCACCATCGTGCGGGGCTTGCTGGAGAGCCTTGATCAAAACACGGTCGTCGCCGCCAACTTGGTCAGCACCCAGCTTGACGCCGAGGACACCTTGCGTATGGTCGGTGCAGCGTTTGGTGTGGGTGTAAAAGACTTGTCCAAATCCGACTTGCTGATGTCGCTTGAGGCCTTTTTGGTCACCCACATCAGCCAAGGCAAGCGTTGCCTTTTGGTGGTGGACGAAGCGCAAAACCTGACGCCCCGGGCGGTCGAAGAGCTTCGTATGCTGTCCAATTTCCAATTTGGTAAGCAAGCCTTATTGCAAACTTTTTTGGTTGGCCAGCCAGAATTTCGGGAAATACTGCAAAGCCCCAACATGCAGCAGCTGCGTCAGCGTGTGACGGCAACTTGCCACATTGGCCCGATGGACAAAGATGAAACTCGGGGATATATCGAGCATCGGCTCAAGTGCGTGGGCTCCACCGGCAGGCCGGGCTTTGATGCAGGCGCGTTTGAGGCGATTCACAAGGCCAGTGGCGGTATTCCAAGGCGAATCAACACCGTGTGCGACCGTTTGTTGTTGTTGGGTTTTTTGGGTGAAAAAGAAAGCTTCAGCGCCGACGATGTCGCCGAAGTGGTGACCGAAATTCAGGAAGAAGGCGGCACATCAGCCTACAACCCGATTGAAACGGCGTCGGGCAATGGCGCATCGTCCAAATCCAGGCGAACGCAAGAGCAATTTGACATTGACCTGTCAAACCTGCAATGCGACGCAGACGTGGTTGACGGGTTTGCTAAAAAAGTAGAGGCTTTGGGTGCTGAGCAATACGGCGACCGGTTAATGCGGCTGGAGCGCAGCTTACTTCGCATGGAACGGGTCAATCTGGAGATGCTGACGATGTTTCATCGCCTAATGACGGGTCTTAAAAAGCAAGCCCCAGATTTTCCTGAGGTTGACGGGCCATGAGCATCGCGCTGCAATTCGTGACATCGGCCGCAACGCCAAAAAATAGCTTGTCGAATGCCTTGACCATCGATGTCGAGGATTATTTTCAGGTGTCTGCCTTTGCGCCCTACATCAAGCGTTCTGATTGGAACTTGCGCGAATGCCG
>JANPCR010000161.1:0-2451 GCA_031431035.1 Rhodoferax sp. | reverse complement strand
GAATTTTTGCAAACGCTGAAAAAAGAAGGTGAACATGGGCAAGCGTTTGCCTACAAAACCGTCAACACGGACGTGCTGTGCTGGGTCATGAAACGCGTCACCGGGCAGGACATGGCGGCGGCCTTCAGTGACCGCATTTGGCAACACTTGGGCTGCGAAGAAGACGCCTGCGTCACCGTCGATTCCATCGGTGTGCCGTTTGGAGGCGGCGGTTTGTGCACCAGCCTGCGCGACCTGGCGCGTTTGGGCGAAATGATGCGCTGCGAGGGTGCCGTGGGTGCCAAGCAGGTCATTCCCGCCGCCGTGGTCGCCGACATCGCCAAAGGCGAAGACCCAGCCAAATTTGCCAAGGCTGGCTACCATCTGTTGGCTGGCTTTTCATACCGCAACATGTGGTGGAACACGCACAATGAACTGGGTGCGTACGAGGCCCGGGGCATCCATGGCCAGCGCCTTTACATCGCGCCCAAAGCCGACATGGTAATTGCCCGTTTTGGCTCACACCCGATTGCCGCCAGTGCCTCCAACGACCCGATTGTTTTGCCTGCTTTTGCGGCCTTGGGGCAGATGCTGATGCGAGCGTGAGGGATTAGAAAATTCACTTGCCGCCACCCACGATGTCGGCTAACGTAGCGACTCATTCATTTTTACCAAGGGAAATCCAATGACCGTCGCCAAAATTCTCGAAATCACCTCCAGCAGCAAAAAGAGCTTTGAGGACGCCATTGCCCAAGGCATTGCCCGCGCCTCAGAGACAATTTCTGACATTCAAGGCGCGTGGGTGCAAGACCAAAAAGTAGTGGTGAGCAAAGGCAAAGTAACGGAGTACCGCGTCAGCCTGAAGATCACTTTTGTCTTGGCGGGTGGCAAGAAAAAGTAAGTCGCCCGAATGGAGCGGCTTGGCCAGTAAGTTAAGGCCTACCCCCTGAGGCGTTGTTGGTTTGGATTTGGCTGGAGGGGTCACCTCATCCAGTCAATCTGCCACCAGTCGGGCAGCAAGCTTCGCACCTCGTCTTTTGCAAACCGATCGTCCATCAAAATCACCACGCCTTGGTCTTGCACCGTGCGAATCACGCGGCCAGCCGCCTGCACGACTTTTTGAATGCCAGGGTACAGGTAAGTGAAGTCGTAGCCGACGCGTTGCCGAAGCGCCTCGTTCACCGGGTTCACCTGCGCCATGCCCAGGGTGGCAATGAACGCGCCAATCAGTCGAGCGCCCGGCAAGTCGATGCCTTCCCCAAACGCGCCCCCCAGCACTGCAAAACCAATGCCCTGTCCCTCAGCGGTGAAGCGGGCCAAAAATGCTTCACGCTCTGGCTCGTTCATGCGCCGGGTTTGCTGCCAGGCTGGAATGTCGGGGTGCCTGGCCACCAGTTCGTTGGCGGCTGTTTGCAAGTAGTCAAAGCTGCTGAAAAACGCCAAATAATTGCCCGGTGCCCGCCGGTACTGGTGTGCCATCACGTCCACCAAGCTGCCAAGCGACGCACTGCGATCGCGCCACCGGGTCGAAATATGCTGCGCCACGGTCACTTTGAGCTGGTGCGCCGCAAATGCCGATGGCACGTCAACCCACGCGGTGGTGTCGGGCAAACCCAGCATTTCCAGCAAGTAGTGCGCAGGCGTCAAGGTGGCTGAAAACAGCGTGGCAGACTGTGCGCCAATCCAGCGTTCTTTCAAGTGCGGCGCAGGCACGAGGTTGCGAATGCACAGGGTTGAATTGTTATTGTCAAAGTGAAGGCCAGGGCCATCGCAGCGCAGGGCCAGACCCGCCACGCCCTCCAGCTTGGGCCGCGAAATGTCAAACAGCGAATGGCTGCCAAACAGCTCCGCCAAGCGCAAAAAGTGCAGCGCGTCAAAGTGAAAGGCTTGTAGAGCCGGGTCAATTCGCGTGGGTTCTTGCGCAAACAGCTCTGTGATTTCAGCGGAGAGTTTTTGCAAAGACAGCACAAATTTCTCAGGCAGGGCGTCAAGAATTTTGTAGTCGCCTACTGGCAGGCCAGCGCGGTCTGTCAGCAGTGCATTCCATTGGCGATGCACCTGCGCAAGCGCCTTTTTGATGACCGCCGGAAGCTGCACGGTCGGGCGACTCAGGCCGAGTAGCTGGTCGTGGTGCAGCTCTGCTGAGTACATTTTTCGCCCGCGCTCCACCAGGTTGTGGGCTTCATCCGCCAGCACGCTCACGCGCCATTCTTCTTGCACCGTGTGGGCAAAGAGTTGGGCGCTCAGGTCAAAGTAATGGTTGTAGTCGCCCACCACCACATCGCTCCAGCGCACCATTTCTTGCCCCAAGTAGTAGGGACACACCGAGTGGGAAAGCGCCAGTTCGCGCAAATCAAATTTGCCCAACGCGCCCTGCTTTGCAGCGGCGACCCTGGCCGCTGGCAGGCGGTCGTAAAAACCCTTGGCCAGGGGGCAGGAATCGCCGTGGCAAGCCTTGTCTGGGTGCTCGCA
>JANPCR010000160.1:0-3164 GCA_031431035.1 Rhodoferax sp. | reverse complement strand
GCCATTCCCAAACTAGCCTCGCTTTACCTCACGCATGACATCAACGGCGAAGTTAAAGGCATCAAAGAGTTTGGCGACAAAGCCCCGCCCGTCGGACCCGTTTTTTGGGCATTCAGAACCATGGTGGGCACGGGTTTGCTGATGCTGGCGGTCAGCTGGTTTGCAGCTTGGCAAATTCGCAGAAAGGTAGACCTGAAGCCCTGGCTCTTCAAAGTGTTGGTCGGCATGAGTTTTTCGGGCTGGGTGGCACTGCTGGCGGGCTGGTACGTGACGGAAATTGGCCGCCAACCCTGGCTGGTGCACGGCGTGCTGACCGCAGCGCAGGCGGCGTCCAAAGTGCCAGCGGCCAACATTGCGCTCACCTTGTCGGTTTACCTGGCGCTGTACGCGGCGCTGTTGGTGGCCTATATCAAAGTGGTGTTTCACTTGGCGGCCAAAGCCGGGCAGGTGATTGAGTCGGCTGACGCGGCCGATTCCCAAGCTGGCGCATTGCCCAGGGCTGGCAGTTCGGGTCGTTCGGGCAGACCCGGTCAAAGGGAGCTGAAAAATGCTTGAACTCATTCCCGACCTGACCCAGCCCGCCGGTTGGCTGCCGCTGGCGTTTGCCTTGGTCATGGCCCTGTCCATGCTAGCCTACGTGGTGCTGGATGGTTATGACCTGGGCGTGGGCGTGCTGCTGCGCCAAGCCGACGACGCAAGCCAAAAAGACGCGATGATCGCCAGCATTGGCCCGTTTTGGGACGCCAATGAAACCTGGCTGGTGTTGGGCGTGGGTGTGTTGCTGGTGGCGTTTCCCATGGCGCACGGCGTGATTTTGGGCGCTTTGTACCTGCCCGTGGCCCTGATGTTGATTGCGCTGACGCTGCGCGGTGTGGCGTTTGACTTCAGAGTCAAAGCGCGTGACAAACACCGCCCGCTGTGGGACAAGGCGTTTTTTGCAGGCTCACTGCTGGCCGGTTGGTCCCAGGGCTTCATGCTGGGCGGCTTGATCACCGGCTTCAAAAACGATAGCTTAAGCAACCTGTTCAGCACCTTGATCGGCTTTTGCCTGCTGGCGGCCTATTGTTTGCTGGGTGCGGGCTGGCTGATCATGAAAACCGACGGGCCGCTACAGCTCAAGGCCGTGCGTTGGGCGCAGGGTAGCCTGTGGCTCACGGCCCTGGGCGTGGCGGCTATTTCTATCGTGACGCCATGGGTCAGCGGCCGCATTTTTGACAAATGGTTTGCGTTTCCGAACGTCATCATGCTACTGCCCATTCCGGCCATGACCTTGGTGCTGTTTGCCGTGATGGCCCGCAGCCTGAAGCGCCTGCCCGTGCGTTTGGGGCAAAACAACCAATATGGTGCGGCTGTGCCGTTTGCCTGCACCGTGGGTGTTTTTTTGCTGGCTTTTTATGGCCTGGCGTACAGCCTGTTCCCGTGGCTGGTCATCGACCAAATCACGCTGTGGCAAGCTGCCAGCTCGCCCCAGGCGCTGATGGTGATTTTTTATGGCGTGGTGGTGGTGCTGCCCGTCATCATTGGCTACACCGTGTTCGCCTACCGCGTGTTTTGGGGCAAGTCGACGGCCCTGACTTACTGAGTCGCCTTATTGCGGCTCAATTTTCGCGTCACGAATCGCTTTGGCCCACTTGGCGGTTTCTTGCAGGTTGCGTTGGGCCAGGCCTTCAGGCGTGCCGGGTTCAACGGCAAAGCCAATCGCGGCAAAGCGGTCTTGAATCTCTTTGGTTTGCGCGGCGGCGTTCACGGCCTGGTTCAAGCGGGCAATCATCTCGGGTGGCGTGCCAGCGGGTGCAAACACGGCGAAATAGGCAATCAGCTCGTAGTCTTTCAAACCCAGCGCTTCGTTGACGGTAGGCAAGTCGGGCACAGCGGAGGAGCGTTTGCTCGATGTGACGGCCAAGCCGCGAATTTTGCCACCCTTGATTTGCGGCAGGGTCACGGCAAAGTCAGCGCTGAACATCATCACCTGCCCGCCAATCAAATCTGTCATAGCGGCGGGGCCGCTTTTGTAGGGCACATGGGTCATCTGAATGCCCGTCATGCTGGCCAGCACTTCAGACGACACCAACTGCGACGTGCTGGCGCTGGCAAAGGTCACAAAACTGGGCTTGGCCTTGGCCAAATCGACGAATTCGCGCAAAGTTTTGGCGGGCACGTCGTTGTTGACGGTGATGATCAGCGGCACCGACCCCAGGTAGCCCACGGGTGCAAACGCAGTGTCCTGGTTGTAGGGCAGGGACTTCATCAAGAATTTCAGCGCCGCGTTGGTGCTGTTGGTGCCAATCAAAATGGTGTAACCGTCTGGGGCCGACTTGGCCACAGCGTCTGCGCCCAACATGCCGTTCACGCCAGCTTTGTTTTCAACCACCACGGTTTGGCCCAAAGATTCTGACATTTTGGCGGCAAACGCGCGGCCAATCTGGTCGGTGGCGCTGCCAGCGGCAAACGGCACGATGGCTTTGATCGGCTTGTTGGGGTAGCCTTGAGCCAACGCTGACTGCGCCGACAGGGCGGCAAACAAGGCGGCGAAGGTGAAGGTGGCAGCAGCCAGACGGTTTGTTGGATTCATGTTGATTCCTGAAAGGTCGAAGGTAAAAGGCGAAAAAGTCGTGTGAACATTTGTCAACCCAGCATTGTGCCGCGAGCCCGAGCCAAAGACCATCGGGTGTAGCCCCAACGCTTTGGACGGAATTGCGATGCGCCAGTGGCCATGCAACGCGACCCCGATCACAATTGACATCCGCCTACCCTTTTCACGACAAGCTAAAGCACCCATGAGCCAATCTGCATTGAACGTCCTCGGCAAGCCGCTGGTACCTTGCTCTTACGACCCGCTCACCGGGTACTACCGCGATGGCTGCTGCAACACCGATGACGAAGACCACGGCACGCACGTCATCTGCGCCCGCGTGACCCAAGAGTTTTTGGACTTTTCGCGGGCCAAAGGCAACGATCTGATGACCCCCAGGCCAGAGTTCAGGTTTGCCGGCCTGAAGCCTGGCGACCGCTGGTGCCTGTGCGCGACCCGCTGGAAAGAAGCCTGGCAAGCCAATGCTGCCCCGCCGGTGGTGCTGGCCAGTTGCCACCTGGAAGCTCTGGCGCATGTCAGCCTGCAAGTGCTGCAAGCCCATGCGGCGGTTTGAACCGCAGCCCGAGTGCCA
>JANPCR010000159.1:0-2780 GCA_031431035.1 Rhodoferax sp. | reverse complement strand
ACGAACTCGGGGGCAGCCACCGTGAGCAGGATGGCGGCATTGACCCGCTGTCGCTTGGCCGTGTTGATTTGTGTTTGTGAGCTGCTACCGCCAGGAAGGGGAATGCTGCTGACAGCGCTGACGATTTCGGCGCGGCGCGAGGTGCCGATAGCGCCATAGGCCAGGCGCGTGGTCACGCGATCCACCAGCGCAGGCACGTCTGCAGCCAAAGCCAACTCAGCTGTGTAGTCGCCTTGCAGGTCACGCCGGGACAGGCCAACGCCAGCCGGAAGTCCGACGCCGTTGCTGATGCTGTCACGCATGAAGTTCACGTAGCCCGCCACGCTGGTCTCGCTGCTGATCTGCAACTCGGGCGCAACCAGATTACGTGCTGCGCTCTTGGTTCCCGGCGCGATGTAGCCAGGCCGGTAGAAATTGAATACGGATGGCGAACGCAGCGGCTCCTGGCCCAGCGCAGTGGCGGGACTATTGGTGATGTCAATGTCGTACGTGCCCGACACGCTGCGGTGTGGGAAGGCTCGCATAAACGCCGACAGGCGCAACACTGGCTCGCGGATCTTGCCCGACGTGTCACTCACCAAACGGGCCTCGGGATGCAACAGTAGCGCCTTGAGCACCGCTTTGAAGTCGCCCCGCACGCCCGAACCGTTGTTGCTGAACGCGTTCGCGACCGCCATGACATAGGCTGGGCTGGGATTGCTGGTGGTGAAGCGTTGGATCAACTGGCGACTGATGAATGGCGCGACGTTGGGGTGCGCGGCCAGGCGATCCAATGCGGTACGCAGGCTCTCGGCCGCACTGGTTCCCGCAGGAATGGTAATGCCGAGGAAGGTTTTGGCCTCGACACTGTGGTAGTCGGGGTAACTGGCCATCGGCCTCAAATCTCGGTCAGAGTACTCGCGACCATTGGATGTTCCACGCAAAAAGCAGCTCTTGTCAGTCACCGGGCAAGCCCAACTCCAGCCGGTAAACACCTTGGCAAGTTCGGATACATCGGACGGGGTGTAGGTCTCACGCACCAGGCCGCCGCTGCCCGTGCGTGGGCTGCCGTCTTGATTGAGGTCTACAAGGCCGATGGAGAATAGCTGCATCACCTCGCGAGCGTAGTTTTCGTCGGGTACACGGCCCGTAATGGGATCGGCCTTCTGATTGGCAATGTGCGTCAAGTAGATGCCGATCATGGGATTCGTTGACACGGCCTGCAGCAGGTCGCGGTAATTGCCAAAGCTGTGGGTGTTCAACATGTCCATCCACGCGGCCACGGCGCGATCGTAGTTGTCCACATCGCCGTCTTCCAGAGAGATCACGAAAATCTGCGATAGCGCATAGGCCATGCGCAAGCGCAGTTGATCCGATCCCGTCAGCGCACGCCTCCAGACGGTCGCTACGACCTGTTCGTCGTTGCCGTCATTGAGCGCATTAAAAAGCCCCAGATGCGTGCCGTTGGCTGGCGTGGCGAACTGCTCATTGATCCAAGCTGAATAACCGATTGTCATGAGGCGGCTGATGTCGGCATCCGTCGGCCCGAATGTGGCTTGTGCCAGGAAGCGCGCCGCCTCGTTGCGGGTAGCCGGCTTGTCCGTCGCCACAGGGGGAGGTGGCGGTGGCGGCGGTGGTGGCGGTGGCGGTGAGGTGCCGACTACCGTCAGCGTGAGCCTCGCGGTTGGGCCAACGGTACCCGAGCCACTAGATCCCGAATAGGGTTTGGCGTTAATCACATAGTTGCCGACCGCAGGAGTCCACGTTGCGTAGACTGTGCCAGTGTTGCCCTTGTAGGCGTAGGGCGCCGTGTTCTCGGTTCGGGTTGTGGTGCTAAAGCTGTCGGAGAACACCACGCTCTTGACGGCGGTGGCGTTGGCACGAATGTTGATTCTCGGCGTAGTGGCTACGGACACCGTACCGCTGTCTGTGTACGTGGCAATGTCGACACCGGTATCGGCGTTGACCACGGTGAATGAAACGACCGATTGCGCAGCGGCCCAACCAGGTGCGCCGCAAGCTGTAGCTAACAGCGCTAGCTTGCCCAATATCGCCCGCAGGCGCTTCAGATTGGTTTTTATCAGGAGATTTATTTTCATCGCGAGACCTTGTAGATAAGTGGTGACACCAACGACATCGGCAGATCTCGGTACGCGAACCCAAATGACCGAGATGAATCGCTAACGCCGGAGGCATTGTTAGCGACCACCTTGCTTTCTCAGTCCGACAATTGCAACGGCTTGTAATGCTGTTCTGGGGCAGCCCCTGGCTTCCGTGGGGCAGCCTATACCCATTGCAGAACCCCAAGGTGTCGGCGCAAACAAGCCGCAGCCGCTAGGCGATCACGATGCACAAAGAATTACGAATGAACCAATGGTTGCTGCTGGCTCTGCCGCCAAAACACAAGCTGGCGCGTTTTGCCCCTAGAGCCCCTAGAAATACCGGCGTGGCCCAGGAATCACAGGACAAACCAGTTTGATTTTGCACCGCCAACTCGCGTTTGTTCCATCGGTGGTTCGTCGGTATGTCCCCCGGTTGGGCGGTCGCTGTCCTTTTTCACCGCTTTGGCCGAATCTGGACTTTGAGCGGGTTCAAAGTGTGGATTTCAAAAAGAAAAAAGCCGTTTGCTGGATGCCAGCAAACGGCTTTGGACGGTGTAGTGGTGGAGCTGGCGGGATTTGAACCCGCGTCCGCAAACCTTCTTCGAACAGTTCTACATGTGTAGCCGTCTGATTTGGATCTCGCTTTTCACATCGCGCAGTGGCACGCTATGCAAATCGCCAGCAACCTATTGTCTTGAC
>JANPCR010000158.1:0-9108 GCA_031431035.1 Rhodoferax sp. | reverse complement strand
CGAGTGATTTAAAGTGCTGTCATGCAAGGACTTCATCTCACCGCCGATCTTCACGACTGCGCCTGCGACGCGCTGTGGCTGACCGATGCCGACAAGCTCGGCGCGTTTTGTGTCGCTGCCGTTGAAGCGGCGGGTTTGCAGGCTGTCGGCAAGTTGTTTCACGCTTTTGCGCCAACACCGCTTGGGCCCTCAGGCGTGACAGCCACCGTGCTGTTGGCCGAATCGCACCTGTGCGTCCACACCTGGCCCGAGCTGCAGGCGGTGACACTGGATGTATACGTTTGCAATTTTGGCGGCGACCATTCAGCCAAGGCGAAGGCGCTTTTAGAGGCGTTGATCGCCTTGTTTGAGCCAGGGCAAGTCAGCAGACAGTCCTTGGCGCGGGGGTCAGCCCCGTGACCCGGGCCGTGATCCTGGCCGCTGGCCGGGGTGAGCGCATGCGCCCGCTGACCGACACCACGCCCAAGCCGCTGCTGCAAGTGCAAGGCAAACCACTGATGCAATGGCCTCTGGAAGCCTTGGCGCGTGGCGGTTTTTTGGATGTGGTGGTCAACACAGCTTGGTTGGGCGAGGTGATCGTTCAGACGTTTGGGAACTCATTTCTGGCCAGCGGTCGTGAAATCGAGACTCAAACGGGCAACCAACCCCCAGCAAACATGCAACCACCAAGGCCGCCCCCCGCCGCCACCCGTATCACTTATTCGCACGAGGGAGTCGACTTTGGTGGTGCCCTGGAAACTGCTGGCGGCGTGGCCCGGGTG
This sequence comes from Rhodoferax sp., assembly GCA_031431035.1. GTDB lineage: Bacteria > Pseudomonadota > Gammaproteobacteria > Burkholderiales > Burkholderiaceae_C > JANYCG01. Next base: position 8,347 of record JANPCR010000158.1, on the reverse strand, counting down.
CTGCCGAGTTTGGGCGATGTATTTTGGGTGCTGGCGGGAGATGTTTTTGCACCAGATTTTGAGTTCACCCAAGCGGCAGTAGAGCGATTCAAACGCAGCGGCAACTTAGCCCACCTTTGGCTCGTGCCCAACCCCGATCACAACCCGGGCGGCGATTTTGGCTTGACGGCCGATGGCTTGGCGTTGAATTGGCCCAAAGGTTTGGCCACTCCGATGTACACCTACAGCACTGTGGGCTTGTTTCACTGCGATTTTTTTTCGCCGCCGTTTTGCGACATTCCCGCTGGCAACCCGTCAGGCATCAAAGCGCCGCTGCTTCCGTTGATGCGAGCCGCCATGGACGCCGGGCGCGTCTCGGCGGGAATTTACCAGGGCCGTTGGACCGACGTGGGCACGCCAGAGCGCTTGCGGCAGCTCAATCAAATTGCCTAAGCCTTCGGGTCAATCCGCCGCCCCCCAAACCGGGGCGAATTTGGCTACCATTGCAGGTTCTGATTCAAGTCACATTTCAGCCGATTCATTTCTCGCCGATTGGAGCCCCGCCATGAATTCCGACACCCCATCGTCGTTGTACGCTAAACGCCGCGCCAACCTGGCCACCCAATTAGGCCCCAACGGCATCGCCATCATCCCCACCGCGCCCGAACAGCAGCGCAACCGGGACAGCGACTTTTTGTACCGCGCTGACAGCTATTTCTATTACCTGACTGGCTTTAGCGAACCCAGCGGCTGGCTGGTGGTCACAGGCGACGGCAAATCGACCCTGTTTTGCAACCCGAAAGACTTGGAGCGCGAGATTTGGGACGGCATTCGCTTAGGGCCGCAGGCGGCACCCGACGTGCTGGGTGTGCACGCCGCTTTTTCAGTGGCTGAACTTGACGCGCAAATGCCCAAACTGCTGGACAACCGCAGCGTCGTCTGGTTTCCATTCGCCACCCACAAGGCGCTGGAGACGCGCATTGACGGCTGGCTGGGCAGCTTGCGTGCCCGCATTCGCTATGGGGCCATGTGCCCCGACCAGCAGCGTGACGTGTGCGCGCTGCTGGACGAGATGCGTTTGATCAAAGACGCGTCCGAGCAAGCCACCATGCGCCGCGCCGCGCAAATCAGCGCAGGGGCGCACATTCGCGCCATGCAGCTGTCGGCCAAAATGCTGCGCGAAGGCAAGCAGGTGCGCGAGTACCACCTGGATGCTGAACTGCTGCATGAGTTTCGCTTGCAGGGCTCGCAATACCCGGCCTATGGCTCCATTGTTGCAGCGGGTGCCAATGCCTGCGTGCTGCACTACCGCGCCGACGCCGCCCCCGTGCGCAGTGGCGAGCTGGTGCTGATTGACGCGGGCTGCGAGTTGGACGGATACGCCAGCGACATCACCCGCACCTTCCCGGCCAACGGCAAATTCACCGCGCCGCAGCGCGAGCTGTACGACCTGGTGCTGGCATCGCAAGAAGCTGCCGTGGCCGCCACCTGCGCGGGGGCGCGCTTCACGGACCCGCACGAAGCCAGCGTGAAAGTTCTGGCGCAAGGCATGCTGGACGTGGGCCTGCTGGACAAAAACAAAGTGGGCAGCCTGCAAGACGTGATCGACAACCGCAGCTATTTTCAGTTCTACATGCACCGCACCGGCCACTGGATTGGCATGGACGTGCACGATTGCGGCGCCTACGTGGAGCCCTCGCAATTGGGCCAAACCAGCACCCGCAAAGACGCGCTGACTGGCGACACCATCATCGATCGCCCCGCCCGCGTGCTGCACCCCGGCATGGCGCTGACGATTGAGCCTGGCATCTACGTGCGCCCGGCGCCCGGTGTGCCCGAGAAGTTTCACAACATCGGTATCCGCATTGAAGACGACGCCATCGTCACGGCCACCGGCTGCGAGCTGATCAGCCGTGGGGTGCCGGTGAAGGCGGATGAGATTGAGGCACTGATGCGGTGAACTGTGCGGGAATAGTTGGCAATCAATGAGGCTCGGCGATAAGCTGGCCCAACAGTGCTCCTAGCCGCATGTCGTCGATATGACCAAAGTGATTCAGGCGAATCAGTCCCTCGCGGTCGAGTACCACGAGGCTCGGGGTTCCCCGTAAGCCATAAGCCTGCATCGTCATGGGAATATGCCCAAGGCTAGAGGCTTGGTCTATTCCGATTGGAAACGGCAGATCGTACTCATGCGCGAAGACTGCCAGCGCATCAGCACCCATGACCGAGTGATGCTCGAAAACAGTGTGCAGGCCAATGACCACAACATCTTGCTGCGAAAAAAATGTGTGAACGCGGCTGGCCTGAGGCAGCCCCGTGGAAACGCAGCCAGGACACAGCATCTGAAAAGCATGCACCACAACAACCCGTCCGCGCAGAAGTGCCAGACTGATGGATTCTGGCGTGTTGAGCCACTGGCTGACGTGAAGTTCAGGCGCTGTCTTGAAATCATGCGTCATTTGGGGCCGCCTGCGTGTTCAGCTAATTGGTTCACCTTGCCTGGCAACGACAAATCGCCCGAACCTACCTTGAACACATTGGCCACGCACAGCAATGGGCTGTGAACGCTGGCATTCACGCGCAAGGCCGCCGTTACGCCGTCAAAGCCAGCGGCGTTGACGATGTTGATGTCATCAAATGGCACGCGCACTTCCAGCGTCTTGCCCTTGAAAAGGGGGTTCCAGCCAGGGCTATCGATCAGCAGAGGCAGGCCTGGCCAGGTCTTGGGCAAGCGGGGCTTGCTGCCCTCAGGAATGTCCACCACTTTAAGAGAACCCTTGCCACACGCGGCGTCAGGTGCCAACACCACCCAATGTGAATGCCACACATTGCCATCGTTTTTGGGGTCACCGTCACCGTTTTCGTCGAACAGCGGCGTGTCGTCAAAGTCAGGGTGTGAGGTGACGGCAAACGCGAGAATGCCTGACTTTGGCTCAAAGCCCACCGCAGCGGAGTCTAGCGTGGTGGGCCACACGTAAGAAAACACCTGGCTGCCCGCCAGCTTGCCGGTTTTGGCTGGCTTGCTTGCACCCGCTTTGCCTGAAACCACCACATGGAAAACGGCCGTATTGCCTTCGGTACTGATCCTGGTATCAACGATATCAAACGCGGGTACCACCGCTTTGGTGGGCTTACTTTGGATGCCACCTTTGTATTCATGTGCATGTGCAACGGCTGACGCGCCAGCCAGCAGCAGCACAAGGGCAACTGAGGTTGTGGTGTTGGGGATAGAGGAAGCTTTGTAGGCCATGATGTGCTGTCTTGCTTGAAGTTGGAAAGGCTTCAGTGTCATGGCAGAATTGATACTGATTAATCTGTTTTATCCATAAAACAAGCCAATTCGTCCTAGATTTACTTCAACATGCCTTTGAAAACACGTTGAGTTATTTTTCCATGGCAACCCCTAGCGACCCCCTCGATGTCACTGCGCCACTAGACCGCCTATCGTCTTTGCTAGAGAGATTTCGCGTGCGCGCACATTTGTTTCACAACGGCCCGCTTTGTGGTGTCACGCATTTCGATGCTCAGCCGGGCCGTGGTTTCCTTCACGTGCTGCGCCGTGGCAGCATGGTGGTCACGCACCGGCCTAGGCAGGGTTCACCCCGACGCATCGAGGTGAACGAACCTTCGCTTTTGTTCTACCCGCGACCGCTGGCGCACGACTTTGACAATGCACCTGCTGAGGGTTCGGATTTCGTTTGTGCCACGCTGGACTTTGATGGCGGGGCCAATCATCCGCTGGCACGTGCGCTGCCTGCGGTTGTTGTGCTGCCCCTGCACGAAGTGGCTGGCCTGAGCCACACCCTAGCACTTCTTTTTACAGAAACCGAGCGTCTGCGCTGTGGGCAGCGCCTGCTAGCGGACCGGTTGTTTGATGTGCTTTTATTGCAAGTGTTGCGCTGGCTGCTGGACCATCCCGCTGAAGCTAGCGTGCCCAAGGGACTGCTCACTGGATTGGCCCACCCCAAACTGGCCTGTGCTTTGGTAGCCATGCATGAGCATCCCGAGCATGCTTGGACTCTGGAATCGCTGGCGCACCAGGCGGGTATGTCGCGCAGCGCGTTTGCGGCGGCGTTCAAAACCGAAGTAGGTTTGCCGCCCGCCGAGTACCTGTTGCATTGGCGCGTCTCGATTGCTCAGAGCATGCTTCGCGGCGGCTCCTCTATCAAGGCCGCAGCCGCCCAACTCGGGTATGCCAGCGCATCGTCTTTGTCGCGTGCGTTCACGGACACATTGGGGCTGTCACCCCGCGCCTGGATGGCCATCCTTGCTTGAAAGTCGCATTACGGTGCCGCCAAACGCGGTGGTGAGAAATCCCATCGAGGGCTGCAAGTATCCGAGCTGTTTAGTGGTCTCTTTTCGTGCATTTTCATATAAATTAACCTGCAGGTTCTTTTTTTGTTTCAAATCTCTCAAAATCGCATTTTTTCAACCAAATGAGCTTCTAGCTCTCGAATTTGTTCATTTATTTGCTATAATTAATATAGCAATTTGAAGGCGTCTGAAATTTCTATCGATTCAGCGTTCCATACCACGCATTACCCACTGGCGCTACACCCGCTGCGCCCCCGGCCTTCCAGGTTCCACCACAAAACTGGCCGCTGTGGCAACGCTAGAGTCTGGCAGGCGCGCGTCGCTGATGACGCGCAGGTGGGCGCTGGCTTGCTTGCCGTTGACTCGCACCACGGTATAGCCGCGCTGGTCGCTTTTGCCAAATTTGATGTGTGGGTTGTCGCGCATCACCCGTTCGGTGCGGGCCTGCGACCAGCTGGGGCTGCTGATGGACGTGCCGATGATTTCCGTCGCAACCGTCGCGGACTTCTCGTCGTCAAAATCCAGTTTCAGGTCACTGACATAGGTGGCGTGCACGTCGCCGCCCAGTGTCAAAACATTCTTTTTGGTTTTCCAGACTTCAAGGGCGCGCTGGCGAGCGCCAGGGTAGCCATCCCAGCTATCGTTCCAGAAGCCTTCGGCGGCGATGGACTCGGGCTGACGGGGCGACGACGTACGCATTTGCGCCATCAACGACTGTTGCCCGATCAACTCGAAAGTGGTGCTGCTGGCCACCAGGCCCTGGTTCAGCCAACGCTCCTGGGCGGCTCCCAGCAGGCTGGAGCCTTGACTCAATCGCTGTGGGCAGCTTTTGTCGCTCACGGTGCGCGAGCCAGCTTCATCGATCGGTGTGCAGATTTGGTAATCACGGTACTGGCGCGCGTCCAGCACATGCAAATTTGCTGTGCGACCCCATGCATAACGGCGAAACATCTGCGCGTTGGGGCCTTGCGGCAACTGTGACCAGCGCAGGGGCTGGTGCTCCCAGTAGGCGCGGTAGGCGGCAGCCCGGCGCTGCAAAAAAATCTCATCCCGCGACGATTGAGCGCGGTCGCGGGCGTAGTCGTTTTCAACTTCGTGATCGTCCCAGGTCACCACCCAAGGGCAAGCTGCGTGGGCAGTTTGTAAGTCAGGGTCAGACTTGTAATGGGCGTAGCGGGCGCGGTAGTCGGCCAGACTCAGGCAGGTGGCGCTGTTGTGCTGACGCACCCGACCCGGCGTGATGCCGTACTCATAAATGTAGTCACCCACAAACAGCACCAAGTCAATGGCCTCGCGCGCCATGTGGCGGTATGCACTGAAATACCCGTGTTCGAAATTTTGACACGACGCCAACGCTAGGCTCAGCGGTGCGATGCTGTCATGCGCGGGCAAAGTGCTGGTGCGCCCCACGGTGCTGGTGGCGTCTGCCACCCGAAAGCGGTACCAATAGTGCGCGGGGCTTGCCGCATCGGGCAAGCCGCTGACCTCAACATGCACGCTGTGGGCAAACGCGGGCTCAGCCAAGGCGCTGCCGGTTTTCACAATCTGCCGAAAGCCCTCATCGCGGGCCAATTCCCAGCGCACTTCAATCGCCGCATTGGGCAAGGGTACGCCACCGGGTGCTGCCATCAGCCGCGTCCACAGCACAAAACCATCGGTGGCAGGCGAGCCCGATGCCACGCCCAGGCTAAACGGGTTGTGCTGCAGGGTTTGGGCTGCAAGGCGGCTGCACACCAAAATCAAGCCTGTCGAGCTTGTCTGTTGCAAAAAATGCCGTCGGTTCATGGCGGCATTATCAGCCAAGGCCACGGTATCGGAGTTGGCTTTGGCAGCGCGCAGGGTGACGCAAGAAATCCCCGCGTCAGGTGGGGGGTCAGACCGCATAATTCTGTCATGACCGATGCCAAAACCAGCCCCACTGCTCAGCTCGAACTTCGTCCGCGTGGCCCGCGCCGCCCGCGTCCGTCACTGGACCATATTCCCAGCACGGGCGACTGGCCTTTGGTCAGCGAGGCGCGTTTTTTGTCCAACACTCTGGCGTTTGCCCAGCGGGCGCACGCCAAATGCGGTCCCGTGTCACGCGGCTGGTGGATGTTTCAGCCCTCGGTTTATTTGATGTCAGCGCAGGCTAATGAGCTGGTGCTATTTGACCGCGCTGGCAACTTCTCGGCCAAGCAGGGGTGGGATCGCATCTTGGCGGGCTTGTTTCCGCGTGGCCTCATGCTTCGCGATGCAGAAGACCACCGCTGGCACCGCAGGCTTATGTTGCCAGCCTTTCGCAAAGAAGCCCTGGCGCGCTACCTGCAGGCCATGAGTCCCCGCATCGAAACCAGCGTGGCACAGTGGGGGGCCAAGCGCGATTTGCACTTTTACCCCGCCATCAAACGGCTCACTCTGGCGATTGCGGCAGACGTGTTTTTGGGTGCCGAACTCGATTCTGAAATTGACCAGATCAGCGCGGACTTCACCGACCTGGTGGCTGCGTCTGTGGCCGTAGTGCGCGTGCCTGTGTTGGGGCGCACCTATGCCCGGGGCGTAAATGCGCGGGCGCGGCTGGCGGCGTTCATCCGCGAACGCATCAGCGTGCGCCGTGCGGGCGAGGGCACTGACCTGTTCACGCAACTGTGCCACGCCCGCGATGAAAACGACCGCCAGTACAGCGACGAAGAAATCGTGGACCATCTGATCTTTTTGATGATGGCCGCACACGACACCACCACCAGCGCCATCACCACCATGGTCTATGCGCTGGCCAAGCACCCTGAATGGCAAACCCGGCTGCGGGTTCAGGCCCAAAGCACGGCGCTTGCGATCCAAAAAAACCAAGCCCAGAGGGGCAGTAGCGCGACGCAGCCTGTACCCACCCTGGAGGATTTGGCGCTCATGACCGACATCGAGCTGGTGTTCAAAGAATCGTTGCGGCTGTACCAACCCTTGCCAACTATCGCACGGCGGGCCTTGGCGGACGTGGAAATTCACGGTCAAAAAATCCCGGCGGGCACGGCGGTTTCAGTGTTTCCGATTCAGGTGCATCGCTCACCCGAATGGTGGACAAACCCCGAACAGTTTGACCCCGAACGCTTTTTGCCCAGCCGAGCAGAGCATCGACGCCATGCCTTCGCCTGGGCTCCGTTTGGTGGCGGTGCCCACATGTGCCTGGGCCTGCATTTTGCGGAAATGCAGGTCAAGGCGGTGTTGCTGCCTCTGCTGCGCAGTTGGTCTTGGAGCGTGCCCGCCCATTACGCCCCCACCTACGCTTTTGCGCCGATCGCCAAACCCAAAGACGGCCTGCCCATTCAGCTGACTGCGGTCTGAAATTGAACGCGGGTTACTGCGTTGCTGCAAGCCTGGGCGTGAAGTTGCCAATGCGTCGCTCGGTTCCCTTAAATTGAGGAACGACTTTGGTGCGTCGCTCCTCAATGCAAACGGTCTGCATCTCGCGCAGTAAGCGCGCGACGCGCTGGCTGTTTGGGCGGTTGCTGATCACCGTCCCTAAAAAAACTTTGTCCATAAAACTCCCCTTGGCAAAGCGCAGTCTTTGCGAACTGCGCCCTAGATGAACTTTAGACATTCAGCGCTTTGTACGCATCACCCGTTTGAATGACGCGTGGGTAAGTGTTTGTTACCTACGCTGCGCTTTACACTGCAAGCTCTCATTTCATTCGATGAACCCAAGGCCCTGAACCATGAACCCTGGCACTTTGAGCTTTAACGACAAAGATTACCTCGACGGTATCGCATCTGACCCCAACACCATGGGCTGGATGCGGGGCTCACCCCCACCGCTGGACAAGCGCATTCGCTTTGAAGACGACCGGGCTTTGGGGTTTCCGCAAAACCGCTGGTCGCTGTCACATTTTCGGGAGTTGATGCCCACCGTCAATGTGTGGCGCGGCGCGGGACCCGCCCGTGATTTGGGGGTTGTGGATGAGTCTTTGGCCTCGCAAATTGACCGCCTAAGCTTCAAAGACATGCAAGGCCAAACACGCGTTTGGGCCGACACCCTTCCTGACACCTACACCGATGGGCTGATTGTTCTGCACAAGGGCCGCCG
>JANPCR010000157.1:0-6029 GCA_031431035.1 Rhodoferax sp. | reverse complement strand
GCTTTGTTGCTGTTTGTTGCGAAAGGGCATATTTGGTGGCACTTTGTTGCGGTCATGGCGGTGGCCAATGTTCTGGGCAGTTTGGCTGGGACGCACCTTGCGCTTAAGCACGGCGCGGGTTTTGTGCGGTGGGTGTTTGTCGGGGTTGTGAGCGCTTTGATCCTGAAAACGGGGTACGACGCGTTTTTGCGCTGATCGTCAGGGGCAGGAGGTACAGCAGGTGCAAAGGAGCCGTTGGGTGGCATTTTCAGAAAAAAAGAACCTGTAGGTTCTTTTTTTCTGAAAAGTTGCTCAAAATGCCAGATTATGAATAAAAAAGGCTCTTAGCTCTCGAACATGCTCAATAGTTTGCTATTATTAATATAGCAAATATGGTTTGCATGCTTTGGCGTGTAAGCTGCGCTTTACCTGGTTGGGACAATAGCCCGAGACGCAGGAGCGGAAGGCGCAAGGACTGAAGGCCCAGGGGCTGATGTCGCAGGGGCTGATATCCCAGGCACGGGCGCAGAAACACTTGCTCCTGGTGCGGCGGCCCCAACAGCCCCCGCAACGCTAGCCGCTGCAGCCGCTGCGCTGACTCCTGCTGCACCCACCAAGGCCAGCGGTATGTCAGACGCTAGGCGTGGCTTGCCAATGGGCGCAGGCGCTTGCGCCTTTTGCACGGCGGCAATGTCTTCTGCGCTGGGGTACTGGCCCAACACCCAATAATCAAATACACGCCTGGCGATGGGCGCCGAATTCGCTCCCCCGAAACCTGAGTTTTCAACCACCAAAGCCAAAGCGATGGTCGGCTTTTCGGCGGGTGCAAAGGCCACAAACAAGGCGTGGTCGCGGTGACGCTCATCGATATTGGCAGCGTTGTATTTTTCATTGGCCTTGATGGCAATCACCTGCGCCGTACCGGTTTTGCCCGCGCTGCTGTAGGCGGCACCCCGGAACGCGTTGGCACCCGTGCCTTCAATGTTCACGCCCACCATGGCCTTGCGAATAATGTCAATGTTGACAGATTTGGCGACCGACTCGCCCGCCGCCTGGTGCACCGTGTTGGCCTCGGCTCGGGTCACCACGTCAAGCACCTGCTTGACCAAATGCGGTTTCATTTTGATGCCGTCATTGGCCAGCGTGGCGGTGGCAGACGCCAATTGCAGCATGGTGAAATTGTTGTAACCTTGGCCAATGCCCAATGAAATCGTCTCGCCTGCGTACCACTTTTGCTGATCGGCGCGTTTGAAGGCTTTGCGCTTCCAGTCGGTCGAGGGCAGCAGCCCGCGCACCTCGCCAAAAATGTCAATGCCCGTTGGGTCGCCAAAACCCAGCCGTTTCAACTGCGCGTGCATGACGTCCACCGTCATGTCATTCGCCAAAATGTAGTAATAGGTGTCGCACGACTGCACGATGGACCGGTACATGTTCACCGTGCCGTGGCCGCCTTCTTTGTCGTCCCGAAAGCGATGCCCTCCCAGCATGTAGAACCCTGGGTCTTGAATCGACTGTTCAGGCGTCCTGTGCCCAGTCTCCAGCGCGGCTAAGGCCATGAATGGCTTGTAGGTCGAACCAGGCGGGTAAGTGCCACGCAGCGCCCGGTTCAAAAGCGGCTTGTCGGGCGACTCGTTCAGCGCAGCCCAGCTTTCTGAATCAATGCCCTCGACAAACAGATTCGGGTCAAACGTGGGTTTGCTGACAAAGGCCAGTACTTCGCCGGTTTTGGGGTCCAGCGCCACCAGTGCGCCCCGGCGCTCGCCAAACAGGTCTTCCACCAGTTTTTGCAGCTTGATATCGATTGACAGCATCACCGTGCTGCCCGGCGTGGACGGGCTGGTTGCCAGTTTTCGCACCGCCCGCCCACCGGCTGAGGTTTCGACCGAATCCACTCCGGTTGTGCCGTGCAATTGCGCTTCAAAACTCTGCTCAACGCCCAGTTTGCCGATGTACTCGGTGCCCCGGTAGTTGGTTTGGACTTCGTCCGCCCAGTCTTCCATGGCCTTTTTTTCAGCCTGGTTCACTCGGCCAATGTAGCCAATCACGTGGCTGGCGAGTTCGCCATACGGGTAGCTGCGAAACAGCCGCGCCTTGATCTCGACCCCGGTGAAGCGGTAGCGCTGCACGGCGAATTTGGCCACTTCTTCGTCCGTCAGGCGGGTGCGAATCGGCAAAGACTCAAAATTGCGCGACTCTTCAAGCAGCTTTTTGAAGCGCTTGCGGTCCCGTGCAGAAATCTCCACCACCTGGTTCAGCGCGTCAATCGTCGCCTCAAGGTTGACCACCTTGCTTGGCGTGATTTCCAGCGTGTAGGCCGAGTAATTGGTCGCCAGCACCACGCCGTTGCGGTCCAAAATGAGCCCCCGGTTGGGCACAATTGGAACCACCGCCGTGCGGTTGTTTTCAGCCTGCTCACGCAAGTCCTCATGCCGCACGACCTGCAAATACACCAGGCGGCTGACCAACAGCACGAAGCAAAGCACCACAAACAGGCTCGCAATCAAGATCCGCACGCGAAAACGCGACAAATCAGCTTCGATATTGCGCAGTTCAGTCATGTGGATATCAGCAAAAGCGCATAAAACACGCGGCAATTTCCCGCTGGGCCGCCCCGAGGGAAATTAGCCCCCCTGGGGGGCAGCGACCCGTGCAACGGCGGAGCGTGGGGGCCACAATTTCCCGCTGGGCCGCCCCGAGGGAAATTAGCCCCCCTGGGGGGCAGCGACCCGCGCAACGGCGGAGCGTGGGGGCCACAATTTCCCGCTGGGCCGCCCCGAGGGAAATTAGCCCCCCTGGGGGGCAGCGACCCGTGCAACGGCGGAGCGTGGGGGCCATATTTATAGAGGACGGTTGGCATCGGGATTCGGCGCGCGTCGCTGGGGCACGAGCAGCAAAATACTCACCACGGGCCACAAAATCGACTCAATCAACGGCGCCGCCAGCATCCAAATACCTGGAAACGCACCGCCGCCCACCAAGCGAACAATCAGTTCAATGGCGTGCGCCGCCAAAAACAAAGGCAAAACCTGCAATGCTTGCGACGGCACGCTGAACCATAACAAACGCCGGTGAATGGCGATTGCCAAAAAACTCAGCACAGAATAAGACAGCGCATGCTGGCCCAGCAAGGCGCTTTGGTGCACATCCAGGCAAATGCCTAAAAAGAACGCGGTGCCAATGCCGACGCGCTGCGGCTGGTGCACGCTCCAAAACACCAGCACCAAAGCCAAAATATCAGGTACCCAGGCCGCGCGGCCCCACAGCCCCATGTTTTGCAACATGTTGAGCGCCAGCGCCAGCAGCAGGCTTGACCAGATGAAGAGGGGGTTGGCTGGCAGCAGCAGCTGCTGACCGGGGCGCATGATCATTTTTTGGCCCCTTTTTTGGCAGTTGCAGGCACCACCGGGTCAACCGGGCGGGCAGCTACTTGCGTGGCCACAGGAGCCAGCACCATCACGTGCGCGGTGCCTGTGACCTGCGCCATGGGTTGGCAGTAAATGCGCGCAAAAGCACTGTCTGCCCGCCGCTCAATCCGCTCAATTCGAGCCACTGGCAGGCCGGGCGGGTACACCGCATCCACGCCGCTGGTGGTCAGCAAATCGCCCACTTGCACATCGGCATTGGCTGCCATGTAGCGCAGTTCCAGCATGCCGGCGTTCAAACTGCCGTCGCCAAAAGCAATGCCCCGGGCGCCGGTTCGGGTGTTCAAAACGGGAATTGCCTGGTCTCGATCAGTGACCAGTGTGACCTCGCTCACGGTGGGGTAGACGCGCGTGACCTGCCCCAGCACGCCCGATTCGTCAATCACGGGTGAGCCAGCGGTCAAACCCGCCGCCAAGCCTTGGTCCACAATCACTTTGCGGGTGTAGGGGTCGGCTGCGTCGTAAAGCACCTGGGCGGCCACTGCCGGTGTACCTACCCGCTCGCGCAAGGCCAGCAGTTGACGCAGGCGGCTGTTTTCAAGCGTCAATTGCTCTACCTGGCTTGCCCGCTGCGACAACTGGCCCATTTTTTGCCGCGCTGTCACCTCAGAGGATTGGGCCGTTTGCAGCGACTCAAAGTACTTGGTGCCGCCTTGTGTCCAAATAATCGGTTGCATCACAAGCCACTGAAGCGGCTGCAGCACGCCAGCCACCGCAAGACGCAAGGGCTGCGTGACTTTGAATCGCGTATCCGCCACCATCAAGAAAAGCGCCAAGGCACTGAACACCGTCAGTTTTGACAATGCCGAAGGGCCTTGTCGGAAGAAAGGCGGTGGGGTTCGGTCTAGCGTACCAAGCGGCATGGTCAGGCAAGGTCTGCCATCGCTGGGGCTTTATTCAGAGGTAAAAATCGAGCCCAAACGGTCCATGCGCTCCAGCGCAATGCCGCAGCCGCGCACCACGCAGGTTAGCGGGTCTTCAGCCACCAGCACCGGCAGGCCAGTTTCTTCGGCCAGCAAACGGTCCAAGTCACGCAACAGCGCTCCGCCACCCGTCAGCATCATGCCGCGGTCGGCAATGTCAGCCCCGAGCTCCGGCGGGGTTTGCTCCAGCGCGTTTTTCACGGCAGAGACAATGTTGTTCAACGGGTCGGTCAGCGCTTCAAGAATTTCATTGCTTGAGATTGTGAAGCTGCGCGGCACGCCCTCGGAAAGGTTGCGCCCGCGAACTTCCATTTCTTTGACTTCACTGCCTGGAAATGCCGACCCGATGCTCTTTTTGATGGCCTCGGCAGTTGGCTCACCAATCAGCATGCCGTAATTTCGGCGAATGTAGTTGATGATGGCTTCGTCAAACTTGTCGCCACCCACGCGCACGCTGCCTTTGTAGACCATGCCGCCGAGCGAAATCACACCCACTTCGGTCGTGCCGCCGCCAATGTCAACCACCATGGAGCCGCTGGCTTCAGACACAGGCAAACCCGCGCCGATGGCCGCAGCCATGGGCTCTTCGATCAAAAACACGTCGCTGGCACCGGCACCCAGCGCAGATTCACGAATCGCCCGGCGCTCAACCTGGGTTGAACCACAAGGCACGCAAATGATGATGCGCGGGCTGGGCTTAAAAATGCCACGCGGATGCACCATTTTGATGAACTGCTTGAGCATTTGCTCAGTCACCGTGAAATCGGCAATCACGCCGTCTTTCATGGGGCGAATGGCTTCAATGTTGCCGGGCACTTTGCCCAACATCGCCTTGGCTTCTTTGCCTACGGCCTGGATTGTTTTTTTCCCTTGGGGGCCACCTTCGTGGCGAATGGCGACGACCGAGGGCTCATCAAGCACAATACCCTTGTCGCGAACAAAAATCAGGGTGTTGGCAGTGCCAAGGTCAATCGCCAAGTCGGTAGAAAAATACCGACGGAATGCGCTAAACATCAAATATCCTCTCAGGCACAACGCGCGCTCCGGCTCGTTGTCGCCATATTTACCATTTCCAACGGGGTCAACCAGCGTGATTTGGGCGTCTTAACTTGCTGGTGTGCAGGCAGTGCGCCAAAGGCGGGATAATACCCTATCCCCCGGTAAGCAAGGGCGCTTTGGCCCCCCATTTCGCCTGATTTACACCCAGTTTCACCTCAATTTTCGCTATGTCCCTGACATCTTCAGATATTTCCCGAATTGCCAACCTCGCCAGGCTGGAGTTGCAGCCTGATGAAAGCGCCCGAATGCTCACGCAAATCAACGATTTTTTCAAAATTGTTGAAAAAATCAGGGCGGTGGACACGTCGGAGCTGCAGCCTATGTCCCACCCGTTTGACGGCAACCCAGCCAACCTGTCTGACATGGCCTTGCGCCTGCGCGATGACCAGGTGACTGAGCCGAACAACCGGGAAAACAATCAAAAAAGCGCGCCCGCAGTTGAGCGGGGCCTGTTTTTGGTGCCTAAGGTGATCGAATGATGTCGCAAACTCCCATTCACCTGCATGACCAAACGGTCGCCCAATTGGCCCAACAGTTGTCGCAGCGCAAAGTGTCTGCGGTCGAACTGGCCGAGCATTTTTTGGCACGGGCGAAGGCGCACCAAAGCTTGGGCAGTTTTGTTGAGATCAATGAAGAGGTCACCCTC